>NZ_SMCO01000028.1 GCF_004346685.1 Sulfurirhabdus autotrophica | reverse complement strand
GCTACTACAAGCCTTCGCAGGCAGTAGCTACGTCTCAGAACAGACCGATTTCGATAACCAATTAAATTTGTTCGATTTTTAACCGGACACTAGTGTTGCGCCATGATGAATCATTCATCAGATTGATAATAAAATCGTTTTGAGCGGAATGGATGACAGCAAACAGCAAACATCACTTTAGTATCGGCGTTCGCATTGCCAGCGGATTCTTGATAGCCATTATGCTTATGTTGGCATTGACCTATGTGAGTTTGAATCACATGGAACAAGCCAATGCGCGATTAAAAAACATTGTTCAAAAAAACAATGTAAAAACAGAAATGGCACAAATCATGCAAAAAGCCCTTCGGGAACGGGCACTGAGCATGCATATCATGGCAGTTTTGACAGATGACTTTCTCAAAGACGAGGAATATCAACGTTTCAACGCACTCGGTGGCGAATATACGCGTGCTCGTGAGAAACTGGAAAACCTTGCCGTTTCTCCTGAAGAAAGGAAAGTATTTTCCAGAATCATCGAATTGACTCGAGCGGCCCAGCCAGAGGTTCAAAAAGTGATTGAAATGGGATTGCATGGTAGTGATCCCGGTATATTTGATCAAATTCGCAATGAGAGTATGCCAAAACAAAGGCTGATCAGCGAGCAAGTTGATGCGCTGATAAGATTGCAGCAATCTCAGGCGGCCGCCGCTATCAAAGAGGCGGAAACTTCATCCGCTAGTGCACGGAAAACAATGTTATTGCTTGGTGGTGTGGCCAGTTTGTTGACCCTGGTAATCGCGATATTTGTCGGCAAACGCGCTTCGAAACATGCCCAGGCGCTTGAACACCAGGCTTTGTATGATGATCTGACAGGCTTGCCTAACCGTACACTGTTCCAGGATCGGTTAAAGCAAACGATCACTCACTCGCAACGGGAAGGTCTAACTTTTGCCATTATGTTAATGGATCTTGACCGTTTTAAAGAAGTGAATGATACCTTAGGTCACAACGTCGGGGACTTGCTGCTCCAGGAAGTTAGTCAGCGCTTACTGAAAACCGTAAGGAACAGTGACACCGTCGCACGACTGGGGGGAGACGAATTTGTCATTCTTCTGGAAAACCCTTCCGAAGCGTATATCCAGAAAATTGCACAAAAAATACTGGAAGCACTGGATCATCCCTTTTCGCTCGATCAGGACGTTGTTGACATCAATGCCAGTATGGGTATCGCACTTTATCCTGAACACGGAAACGACGCTGTCACACTGACCCAGCGTGCAGACGTGGCAATGTATGCAGCAAAGCATGATAATTGCGGATTTTTACTCTACTCGGAGTCGCAGGAGCAAAGTTCCCGGGCACACCTTACCTTTAAAAGCGAGTTGCGCCAGGCAATAGAAAATGACGAACTGGTTCTCTATTTCCAGCCCAAAATTGACCACACAACCGCACGAATCATGGGCGTTGAAGCACTTGTCCGATGGCAGCATCCTAAACGGGGATTTCTCCCCCCGGATCAGTTTATCCTTACTGCTGAACAGACGGGTTTAATGCAATCCCTTACACACTGGGTTCTGGAGAAAGCACTGCTACAGTGTGCGGCGCTTCACAAAGCAGGCATTTTCATTAATGTTGCCGTTAATCTTTCTGCAAGAAATTTACACGACAAACAATTACCCGCCAATATTGCCCGTTTACTCGATAAAACAAACGTTGAACCCTCTTATCTGGTACTGGAAATCACGGAAAGTGCCATGATGGCAGATCAGGCCTCTGCGCTTGTCATCCTGAATCAACTCGACAAAATGGATGTCACCCTTGCCATTGATGATTTTGGAACGGGTTTTTCATCCCTTGCATATCTGTCAAAGTTGCCAGTCGATGAAATCAAAATCGACAAGTCCTTTGTAATGGAAATGATGAGTGACAAACAGGCTTTGGTCATTGTTAAATCAACCATTGACCTGGGTCACAATCTCGGACTGAAAGTGGTTGCGGAAGGCGTTGAAACGCTTGAAGCATGGCATGCCTTAACTGAATGGGGGTGTGACTGTGCCCAAGGCTACCTCATGAGCAAACCGCTATCTGCCGCCGATCTGATGCGATGGATAAATGAATCGAGCTGGGCCGAAGGTATCAGCGCCAATAGCATGAAAAATCTGGCCTGAAGTGTCTTATCAGCAATCTGAATAACAACACTAGTCCATCCGTACTAATTTTAGCTGATTTTTATACGCTTATAAAAATCCCTTCTTTAACTGTTGGCCAATTGCGTATAAAATAGGCAGCTTTCCCAAAATATAATAAACGATGAAAATCGGTTCCTATACCCTTAAAAACAATCTGCTCGTCGCACCAATGGCTGGTGTGACTGATCGTCCTTTCCGTCAGTTATGCAAATCGCTGGGGGCCGGAATGGCTGTTTCCGAGATGGTTTCGAGCAATTCATTGTTATGGGGTTCGGAAAAAACCAAGCGCCGCGCTAACCACGAAGGGGAAGTGGACCCGATTTCCGTGCAGATTTTGGGTGCTGACCCCGAAATGCTGGCTGGTGCAGCTCAATATAATGTGGATCAGGGTGCACAACTCATTGATATCAACATGGGCTGCCCTGCCAAGAAAATCTGCAACGTGATGGCTGGTTCTGCTTTGCTGCAAGATGAAGCACTGGTAGGGCGTATTTTAAGTTCAGTGGTTAACGCCGTTAATGTGCCGGTAACACTTAAAATTCGCACTGGCTGGGATAAAGACAATCGGAATGCACTAAAAATCCTGCGTATTGCTGAAGATGCCGGTATTCAGGCTCTCGCTATGCATGGCCGAACCAGAGCGTGCGGCTATTCCGGCGATGCCGAATATGACACCATCGCCGCTGTCAAAGCAGCAGCGCGTATTCCGATCATAGCCAATGGTGACATCACCTCTCCTGAAAAAGCCAAATTTGTACTGGAATACACCAAGGCCGATGCCGTCATGATCGGCCGTGCCGCGCAGGGTCGCCCCTGGATTTTCCGCGAAATTGAACACTTCATGAAAACCGGTGAGCACCTGCCACAGCCAGAAGTAGCGGAAATCCATCGCGTGCTGATGCACCATTTGCTCGACTTGTATAATTTTTACGGCGAATACTCTGGCTTGCGCATCGCACGCAAGCACATTTCCTGGTACACCAAAGGGTTGACGGGTTCTGCCGCATTCCGGCATGCCATGAATCAACTCCAAACAACCGAAGACCAGGTCACCGCTGTAGACAGTTTTTTTACCGAACAAGCCTCTTACGGGCTACGACTGACCTATTTGACAGAAGAAATTGCAGCATGACAAAAGAAAATGAAATCGCGGCTTGTATCAAAAAATCTCTGGATGTGTATTTTAAAGATCTGGATGGAGAAACACCCTGTACGATTTACGAGATGGTTATCGCTTCCGTAGAGAAACCACTCCTGGAAACCATACTGGTTCGCGCTCAAGGCAACCAGACCCGCGCAGCAGAATTGCTTGGACTTAACCGCAATACCCTGCGCAAGAAAATGAAAGAATACGGCATTAAATAACGGTCTTCTAAAGACTTACCTAAACAATCAATAACTTCAAAGTTTTCCTGATATGACAATTATTAAGCGTGCACTCATTAGCGTTTCTGATAAAGCCGGCATTGTGGATTTTGCCAAAGGCCTGAAACAATTCGATATCGAAATTCTTACCACCGGTGGCACAGCCAAACTATTGACCGAAGCTGGTGTAGACGTCACTGAAGTGGCTGACTACACCGGATTCCCGGAAATGCTGGATGGCCGGGTAAAAACACTGCATCCGAAAATTCATGCCGGTATTCTTTCCCGACGTGATTTACCTGAGCATGTAGCGGCTATGGCCAATGCCGGATTTGCCAATATTGATCTGGTAGTGGTAAATCTTTACCCCTTCACGCAGACCATTGCAAAAACCGATTGCTCACTGGAAGATGCGATTGAGAACATCGATATTGGCGGCCCAACCATGGTACGTGCTGCGGCAAAAAACTATCAGCACGTTTCCATTGTTACCGACCCGAAAGATTACGCCGGCTTACTGACTGAACTGTCTTCAACCCAGGGCGCTATTGGTGCAGAAACCCGTGTCAGTCTGGCTAAAAAAGCGTTTACGCATACTGCAGCCTACGATGGCGCGATCAGCAACTATCTGACCAGCCTGGATGTTCAGAACAAACGCCAGACCTTCCCGCAAGCCTTGAACATGCAGTTTACTAAGGTACAAGACCTGCGCTATGGTGAAAACCCGCACCAGCAAGGTGCTTTTTACCGCGACAACAAAGCCTTGCCTGGCTCTATCAGTAACTACACGCAACTTATGGGCAAAGAGCTATCCTATAATAATATCGGCGATTCTGATGCTGCATGGGAATGTGTCAAAACATTTGATGCGCCGGCCTGCGTTATCATTAAGCACGCCAATCCTTGTGGCGTGGGTGTGGCTGATAGCATTCATTCTGCCTATAAGCTTGCGCTTGCGACTGACTCCACCTCTGCCTTTGGTGGCATCGTCGCTTTCAACCGCGAACTGGATCGTGCTACGGCAGAAGCCGTCATCCAGATTTTTGTTGAGGTCGTAATCGCTCCTGGCGTTTCTGCCGAGGCAGCTGAGGTTTTTGCACAAAAACCGAATATCCGTTTACTTTCCGTAGCACTGGATAATAACAGCAACGACTGGGACTTCAAGCGCGTAGGCGGGGGAATTTTGGTACAGTCTCCAGATACCCTTAACGTTTCTGCAGCCGACTTGCGCGTTGTAACCAAATTAGCCCCAACCGAACAACAGTTGCAAGACCTTTTGTTTGCCTGGCGTGTCGCTAAATATGTGAAATCCAACGCCATCGTGTTTGCTGCCAATGGCCAGACACTGGGTGTAGGTGCCGGCCAGATGAGCCGCGTTGATAGCACACGCATTGCCTCCATCAAGGCACAAAATGCCGGATTGGAACTGAAAAATTCTGCCGTGGCTTCTGACGCGTTCTTCCCGTTCCGTGATGGCGTGGATGTGGTTGCAGCAGCGGGTGCTAAAGCGATTATTCAGCCTGGGGGCAGTATTCGAGACGACGAAGTGATCGCTGCTGCAGACGAACATGGTATCGCCATGGTATTTACCGGCGCTCGCCACTTCAGACATTAATTATTAGCAGAGCGTAAAGTTACCTAAAGTAATTGGCTTCACTTTACGCTTTTCAAGATTTTTAGGCTTACATATGAAAATTCTGGTTATCGGTAGCGGTGGACGTGAACACGCGCTAGCCTGGAAACTTTCCCAATCCGATCGTATTCACAAAGTACTTATTGCCCCAGGCAACGCCGGCACAGCATTGGACCCGCATCTCACCAATGTGGACATAACCGGCATTCCTGATCTGGTCAGCTTTGCACAACAGGAAAATATCGCGCTAACCGTAGTTGGCCCAGAAGCCCCTTTGGCTGAGGGTGTGGTTGACGCGTTTCGAGCCGCTGGTTTAAAGATTTTTGGCCCGACCAAACGGGCTGCCCAACTGGAAGGCTCCAAGGATTATGCCAAGGCCTTTATGGTCCGCAACAATATTCCTACCGGTGCCTACGTCACTTTTACCGACGCGATCAAGGCCCATACCTATATTGATGTAAAAGGGGCGCCGATTGTCATCAAGGCAGATGGCCTGGCGGCAGGCAAGGGCGTGGTTGTCGCAACCACCATAGAAGAAGCCCATGCAGCCGTTGACATGATGCTGGTAGGTAATAAGATGGGCGGCGCAGGTTCCCGTATTGTTATTGAAGAGTTCCTTGAAGGCGAAGAAGCCAGTTTTATCGTCATGGCGGATGGTGAGCATGTGCTCCCCCTTGCCACCAGCCAGGACCATAAACGCCTGCTGGATGAAGATAAGGGACCTAACACTGGTGGCATGGGTGCATATTCACCTGCACCAGTCATCACTCCTCAGTTGCATGCACGCATCATGCGTGAAGTCATTTTGCCCGTCATGCAAGGCATGAAAAAGGAAGGCGAAGCCTATACCGGCTTCCTTTACGCTGGCATCATGATCGACAAGGAAGGCGCCCCAAATGTACTGGAATTCAATTGCCGCATGGGCGACCCGGAAACCCAGCCGATCATGATGCGCCTTAAAAGCGATCTGGTGAATCTGGTTGAACACGCAGTGAATGGCACACTAGACCGTGCAGAAGCGGAATGGGACAGACGAACGGCTCTGGGGGTCGTAATGGCAGCCCATAATTACCCGGACACCCCACGGAAAGGGGATGTAATCTCTTACCTGCCTACCGATGAAGAAGATTTTCATGTTTTTCATGCTGGTACCGCGCTAAGAGACAAAGAGGTTGTTACCAGCGGTGGTCGCGTGCTCTGTGTAACTGCTTTGGGTGACAATGTGAAACTGGCTCAACGCAGAGCTTATGATATTGCAGACAAAATAAAATTTGATGGTTCCCAGATGAGACGTGACATCGGGTACCGGGCTATTACATTAAAACCAGGCAAAACAGACTAAAGGAATATTTCATGGACAAACCATTTGTTGCCGTCTTGATGGGTTCAGATTCGGACTTGCCTACCATGCAAGCGACGCTTGATATGCTTACCTCTCTCAGCGTCCCTTGGGAGGTGAAAATCACCTCCGCTCACCGAACTCCTGAAAAAACCATTGAATATGTGAAGTCCGCTGAATCTCGTGGCTGCAAGGTATTTGTCGCTGCAGCAGGGCTTGCTGCGCACCTTGCAGGTGCAGTAGCTGCACATACTTTACGCCCTGTTATTGGCGTGCCAATGGAAGGCGGACCACTATCCGGATTTGATTCACTGCTTTCAACTGTACAAATGCCCGGCGGCATACCGGTTGCCAGCGTGGCAGTCGGCAAAGCGGGTGCTAAAAATGCCGCGTATCTGGCCGCCCAGATTCTCGCTATAGAAGATGAAGCATTGTTCCTGCGACTGAAAGCAGAACGCGAAACCAATGCCCAGCAGATTATTGCCAAAGACGAGGCATTACAGGCAAAAATCAAGGGTAACGCATAATTACGGATTGAAACGGGATGCGTGCGGTCAACTCTTCACTTTTTTACAAAACCGCCGCATCCCCATTTTTGTCACTGCTGCCTAACATCCGTACTCATTTAAGAAATGGCGGTATCATCGCTTATGCAACTGAGTCGTGCTATGGATTAGGGTGCAACCCGCATAACTATCAAGCCGTCTGTAAAATTCTCGCCCTTAAGGGCAGACCCAAAAGCAAAGGACTCATCCTCATTGCTTCAGAACTCGCGCAACTCAACCCTTTTATTGCTCCCTTGTCAGTAGCAGATCAAGATCAGTTGAAGCAACTCTGGCCCGGACCAACGACGGTATTGTTACCTGCAGCAAAAAACACTCCTCATTTTATTTCTGGCCGTCATAAAACCCTCGCAGCGAGAGTAACTGCCCACTCTGATGCTGCGCGGCTTTGTCACTCACTGGGCATGGCACTGGTTTCCACCAGCGCCAACCGGTCTGGTCAAAGAGCACTTAAATCATACAAAGCGTGCGTTGCCGCCTTTGGCGATCAGGTCATGGTCTTCCCTGGACGTATCGGAAAACGTAAACGCCCCTCTACCATCATGGATCTCAAGAGCGGAAAAATTTTCAGGAGCTAAGCATTATTATGGATATTTTAAAAGTTAAAGAATTTTTGCTGGAGCTGCAAGAGCTTATTGTTGAAAGAATGGAGCAGGTCGATGGGGCTAAGTTTCATCGTGATTCATGGGAGCGCCCTGAGGGCGGGGGTGGCATCAGCTGCGTGATGGAAGAAGGTAATCATCTGGAACGCGGAGGCGTAAACTTTTCCCACGTCTTCGGGCAGAACCTGCCTCCCTCAGCTTCTGCACATCGCCCCGAATTAGCTGGGCGTAACTTCGAAGCCATGGGTGTTTCGCTGGTTTTCCACCCACGTAACCCTTATGCCCCTACCGTACACATGAATGTGCGTTTTTTTGTGGCACAGAAGCCTGGTGCAGAACCCGTATGGTGGTTTGGCGGGGGTATGGACTTAACGCCCTACTACGGATTCGAGGAAGATGCGGTCCATTTCCACCAAATGTGCAGCAATGCGCTCAGGCCATTCGATGAAAGCTATTACCCCCGCTTCAAAAAATGGTGTGATGAGTATTTTTTCCTCAAACACCGTCAGGAGCCACGCGGTATCGGCGGCATCTTCTTTGACGACCTGAATGACAAAGATTTCGATTTCAGCTTCAACCTCATTGAAAGCGTGGGCGATCACTTTCTTTCCGCCTATGTCCCTATCCTTGAAAAACGCATGAATACCCCCTATGGCGAACGGGAACGTGACTTTCAAGCTTACCGACGAGGACGTTATGTAGAATTTAATCTGGTTTACGATCGCGGGACGCTTTTTGGGTTGCAATCCGGTGGACGTACCGAATCGATTCTGATGTCGATGCCGCCCATAGTGAAATGGCGCTATGACTGGAAGCCGGAAGAAGGTTCTCCCGAAGCAAAACTTTATTCGGATTTCTTAATCGGCAAGGAATGGTTATCCTAGCAACGATTTTGAAGTGGTCTGTCATTCCAAATGTAATACCGGCTTCAAACGCTAGTGAAGAGTGCCAAAGGGTTCATCATCATGCACTGATTCGAAAATGAGTACTCCTTCTACGCACGAAAGAAAGGCCCGCCGCCCCAAGGCCAAGCAATAACAAAGTAGACGGTTCAGGCACGGTTATCCTATCGGTTGATTGAAACGCAGCGCGAATGTAGTTCTCGCCATCATATATGGACAACACGTTGTTCGATCCGACTGAGCCAGAGCCCAAGATGCCGTTACTTCCATTGTAAAGAATGTAAGATGCGGTAAGTTGGCTTGCATCCAGAGCCTTGGACAACATCAGCTCAATCTGAACTGCATTCGACAGTAACGACTGGATAGAAATCGCATCTATTACAGTGCTTAGATTGGTCGTATTATCATTGTGGCGCAAGCCTACAACCACGTCTCCGGTATTACCACTCACGCCGATAAAAAGCGAGTAGATATCATTTCCCAGATTCCCAAGGCCGACAGCGCGATCGGTTGCGCTAATACCAAAACTCTGGCCTGAAACCGTTGGAAGGTTTGCCATATCGAACAGTCCATGAATTTCAAATGAACTTGCCACTCCCAGAAAACTTGCGTTTGTCGGAGAGGTTGCAACTAACCTCAATGCATTGGTTGTAAGATCGGCATAGGTATTTGTAACCAGCGTTGTTCCACCTAATGAAGGGGTCATAGTCAATCTCCCCCCAGACTCACTGGTCATTCCGGCTGATCCGTAGAGTGAATAAGTTGTTGCACCATCCGGACCGCTTGGCGGTGGAATTCCGTTATTGAAAGAATCACGGAAGATCTCGCTAGGCCCCGCTGCGGCTGAACCTTTTACAATCCAGAATTCATCTATAGTTGGCGTGAAAGGGACGGCGAACGCGGACCCGGCATTAAATGTAATTAAAATGCCGATTACCATCACTGCTCTATAAAATATACTCATTATCGGGCGTCTCCATTCAGTGTATTCATCTAATGAAGCACGCTATTGTTTATATGAATGCAATCAATATTGTACTTTCTCAAAGCAATACCAAAGCATTTCCCATGCCAGCAACTAACAAATTAATTAAATTGTTTTAAAAAACAGAAGATTAATGGTTCAGGTGTGAATAACAGAAAATTAATTTGAACAGTTTCAAGGTGAAGTTGTAAATACGCTCGACAAATCAATACAAATTGAACTTTGATATATAGTTCTTTTTTAGATGATTACAAGCGTGTTTTCTATCTGGATTTGGAAGTAAAAAACACCAAACAATATAAATAAATTATTAAATTACAAGGAGTTATTTAATAATTAAAATTATATACACCTAGTATTTACTTTTTAGACATGTAAAATATTTCGACAAAAAACTGAATCTTTTATCCCATATTGACACTTGAATGAGCTTCTTCTTAACTATGCTGAGGTAAAACTCTAGTACTGATAGTTTTACTGGTATGTAAGAGAGACGCTATTCGCCCAGATAAGCCTGCTGAACCAAAGGATTTTTCAAGAGTGATTGCGCCTCGCCTTTCAAGGTAATCAATCCGCTTTCCATCACATAGCCCCGATGGCTGATTTCGAGGGCAAGTTTGGCATTTTGTTCCACAAGGAAGATCGTCACACCCTGAGCCGCAATATTTCGAACCGTTTCGAATATTTTTTGAACCATGAGGGGGGCAAGCCCCATGCTGGGTTCATCCAGAAACAGCAGTTTTGGCCGACTCATCAAGGCACGCCCCATTGCCAGTAACTGCTGCTCTCCGCCTGAAAGCGTACCGGCTTGTTGTGTTCGACGTTCATGCAAGCGCGGGAAAAGCGCATACATTTGATCCATATCCCCGCGAATTTCCGATTTGTCATTGCGGATATAAGCGCCCATTTCCAGATTTTCCGCCACTGTCAGCCGACTAAATACACCCCTGCCTTCCGGTACCAGCGAAATACCTTGTCTGACAATTTCATGAGTCTGCATACCGGCAATACTGCGCCCTTCATAATGCACTGTGCCTTTTGACACGGGCAGCATGCCGCATAAAGCCTTCAGCGTAGTGGTTTTACCTGCACCATTGGCGCCGATCAGACAAACAAGCTCACCTGCTTCAATTTCGATATCAATACCCTTGACCGCATGAATTCCACCATAGGCAACTTTCAGATCATGAATCTTCAATAAACTCATGATAACGGGCCGCCCAGGTATGCTTCGATCACCAGCGGATCGCGCTGCACTTCAGCGGGCTTTCCTTCAGCAATTTTCTTGCCATAATCCAGCACCGCTATCCGGTCACACATGCCCATCACCAGTTTTACATCATGTTCAATCAACAGGAGTGTCACGCCCACTTCGCGTATTTTTTCCAGCAGTTTTTGCAACCCGGCACGTTCAGCCGGGTTCATGCCGGCGGCAGGTTCATCTAAAGCTAATAATTTGGGTTCAGTCGCCAGTGCGCGCGCAATTTCCAGTCGGCGCTGATCGCCATAAGAAAGGTGCTTGGCAAGCGCTTGAGCGTGGCTCGCTATGCCCACCAAGTCGAGTAATTCGTGGGCTCGTTTTGTCATTGCGGCTTCTTCCGCACGGGTGCCCGCTCCTCTCAATATGGCACCAATTACCCCTGCGCGAGTTCGAACGTGCCGCCCAACCATCACGTTTTCCACGGCGGTCATATTGGCAAACAGTCGGATATTTTGAAAAGTGCGGGCCAAACCGTGTTTGACAACCTGATGAGGTTTCAGCCCAAGCAAGCCATACCCTGCGAGCGCAACCTTTCCGCCAGTTGGCGCATATAACCCGGTAAGCACATTAAACAGCGTGGTTTTGCCAGCACCATTGGGACCAATCAAGCCAAATATCTCCCCCTGGTTGATAGTGAAGGAGACGTCACTTAAGGCCGCCAACCCGCCAAACTGTTTGGACAGATTTTCAGCAACTAGTAACGGGAGGGACAAACCTGCCTCCTGGTCTTATTTTTGATTGTCATAAAGACTATCCTGCTCGTGTTCCAATACGTCCGGACTTGCAACAAACTCGCGTCGACGACGGGCCGCAGGTATTAACCCTGCTGGCCGATAAAGCATCATCAGAATCAGTGCCAGTCCGAATATCAACATACGCAAATCGGATGGTTCGACAATGATTCTGCCAAAAACATATTGCTCAAACTCACCAATATAGCGGAGCGCCTCAGGCAATACTGTCAGTAATACGGCCCCTAATATCACGCCAAATATATTGCCCATTCCACCCAGTACTACCATGCATAGAATCATGATGGACTCCATCAGGTTAAAGCTTTCCGGGCTGATAAACCCTTGAAATCCTGCAAATAGCCCACCAGAAACGCCGCCAAATGAAGCACCCATGGCAAAAGCCAGCAACTTTACATTGCGGGTGTTGATCCCCATGGCTTCCGCCGCTACTTCATCTTCCCGGATCGCAACCCAGGCTCGACCAATACGAGAATCCTGCAGCCGCATGGAAACAAAAATGATGAACAGCGTTAACGCCAGGAACAGATAATAATAATTGTGCACGCCGGGAATACTCAAACCCAACAGATTGTGGGTTTGATTCAGGGAGAAATCGCCGATCGCGATAGGGTCAATCATGTTAACGCCCTGTGGGCCATTGGTAATATTCACAGGGGTATTGAGATTATTGAGGAAAATCCGGATGATCTCGCCAAACCCCAATGTAACGATCGCCAGATAATCGCCCCGCAAGCGCAAGGTGGGAGTGCCGAGCAATACACCAAACGCGCCTGCAACCAAAGCGCCTGTAGGCAATAGCACCCAAAATGGTAAGTGCAATCCAAACTGGGGGGAGGCGAGCAGTGCGTAAAGATATGCACCAACTGCGTAAAAGGCAACATAACCCAGATCCAGCAAGCCGGCATACCCGACTACGATGTTAAGCCCCAAGGCCAACATGATATACAACAAGGTGAAATCCAGTATGCGCACCCAGCTCTGGCCTAAACCGGCATCGACCAAAAAGGGCAGGGCAGCCAGCAAACCACCTAGCAGCACAAATGTTACCCAGGCGGTTCTGCGGTCGTGCCCGAATTTAAGCACGTTCAACGACTCGCTCCCCCAATAATCCAGAAGGTCGGAATACCAGGACCAGTATCAGCACAAAGAATGCGAATATATCCTGATAATGGCTACCCAGGAACCCACCGGTAATATCACCGATATATCCCGCTCCCAGGCTTTCAATCACACCCAGCAGCAGTCCGCCCAACATGGCACCTGCCAGGTTGCCAATCCCTCCCAACACCGCGGCAGAAAATGCCTTTAATCCCAGCATGAAACCCATATAATAGTGCGCCAGGCCATAGTATGCGCTTACCATCACCCCCGCTATTGCCGCTATTGCCGAACCAATAATAAAAGTAATGGAAATGATGGTGTTGATATTCACACCCATTAGCCCTGCTATTTTAGGGGCTTGCGCTGTCGCGCGCATGGCACGTCCCAGTTTGGTTTTGTGAACCATTAATACAAGCCCTGCCATTAGCAGCACGGACAACACCAGTATTAATATCTGCAAATCCGTAATGGTCGCGCCACCAATTTCATGCCGGGTCGTAGGAAGAATGGGGGGAAAGGAGATGTATTTGCGGCCCCAGATCAGCATGGCCACGTTTTGCAACACAATCGAAACACCGATAGCCGTTATCAGCGGAGCCAACCGGGGTGCATTGCGCAACGGTCGGTACGCCACTCGCTCGATCGTATAACCCAAAGCCATACAAGCAGGTATAGCCGCCATCACCCCTAACAGCACAATCATCACACCGGGTAGATTAACGCCGCTGCCAACTAACGCGCTGATAACCGCCAATGAAACCATGGCACCGATCATGGTGACTTCGCCATGGGCGAAATTAATCAGCTCCAGAATGCCATATACCATGGTGTAGCCCAGTGCCACCAGTGCATAAACACTGCCCAGCACCAGACCATTAATCATTTGCTGCAAAAATATATCCAACTTCAGACTCTTTCTATTTCATTGCCAAATTATCGTCTATTTTGCAGCCGGTGCAGCACCAGGAGTGATAGTTTCAAGCACTTCCCATTTGCCGTTTTTGACTTGATAAAGGGTCACCGCACCCCCCTTGATATCGCCTTTTTCATCAAAGCTGATGTTGGCGGTTACACCCTCTAGGTTTATTTTGGCCAGCTCAGGCAAGTATTTTACCGGATCTGCGGAACCAGCTTTTTGCATTGCGCTGATCATGACGTTAACCGCATCATAACAATAAGGTGCATAGAGTTGAATTTGGCCGTACTTGGCTGTGAACTTGTCAGCAAAGGCTTTACCACCTGGCATTTTGTCCAGGGGCACGCCGGGCAAAGAACTGTACGCGCCCTCAGCAGCGCCGCCTGACAACTTGATAAATTCCGGCGTGCTACCGCCATCGCCTGTCAGAAACTTGGCTTTAAGCCCCAGTGTTGCAAATTGCTTGATCATTGGCCCACCTTGGGCATCCATTCCGCCAAAAAACAGCAGGTCTGGATTTTTGCCCTTCACCGCAGTCAAAATTGCCATGAAGTCAGTTGATTTATCAGTGGTATATTCCCGTGAAACAATTTCGGCGCCGGCAGCTTTTGCTGCCTTCTCAAACTCATCCGCTAAACCCTGACCATAAGCCGAACGATCATCAATGATCGCAATTTTCTTTGCTGCCAGTTGCTTAACGGCATATTCACCCAGCACTTTTCCTTGTTGAACATCATTGGTCATGACGCGAAAAGCGGATTTAAAACCTTGCTCGGTATACTTTGGATTGGTAGCGGAAGGGGAAATCTGAACGATTCCCGCGTCATGATAAATTCGGGAGGCGGGAATCGTTGTTCCCGAATTCAAGTGGCCGATAATCCCATTTACTTTTGCATCAACCAGTTTTTGCGCGACAATGGTGGCCGTTTTAGGATCAGCTTGGTCATCTTCACTTATCAGCTGAAACTGTACTTTTTTGCCACCGATCTCAATGCCTTTTGCATTGGCATCGTCAATCGCCATGCGCGTGCCATTTTCATTATCTTTGCCCAAATGTGCTTGTGGGCCGGTTAAAGGTGAAACGGCGCCAATTTTAATAATCTCTACACCCGATGCGCTTTGCTCGGCGCTCTCTTTTTTACCACATCCAGTCACGCTAACTACAAGTGAAACTGCTACCAAGTGGGATATCAAACGTGTTTTCAACTCTATCTCCTTATGTTCTATTGTCCCAATGGTAACCGGATGCAGCCCTGCCATCAATATGTGCGCGCCTATCAAAAACAAAAGCCAGCAAAAGCTGGCTTTGTTCTGGCGCTATATCAACCCGTTTTAGTGCGCTAACACCCAATGTACGAGCGTTTTGATATCTTCTGGCTTAACCTGAGCATTAGGTGGCATAGGAATTTGCCCCCAAACACCAGCGCCGCCTTTGGTGACTTTTTCAATCAACATGGCTTCAGCTTTCTTATTGCCTTTATATTTAGCAGCAACATCTTTATAAGCTGGGCCTACAATCTTTTTGTCCACACTGTGGCAACTCATACAGGCGCTTTTCTTGGCTAACTCCATTCCTGCTTCCATATCCACTTTTGGTGCTGCCGCTGCCGCTTGTCCCGCCACCAATATAGTAGCCGCTGCAGCAATACTCATCCATGCTTTCATACACTCTCTCTCCTGGTTGCGTTACGAAAAATCTTATATCACTGTTCTGATAGTCTTTTATGTATCTTAACTGACTGACACTGATTTGCAAACCTGTATTAATGCTTCCTGGCTGTTAATCGCCGGTAAATGCTCAACGCCTTGACACACCCATGGGTTGACATGATCAGAAACGGGCTTATTTAGGGATGAAGGCAACTCATTGAAATTGTTGCGCATATACAACAATATATATTGTGTTGGCAACAAATTTTGCAAAATACTACGAATAAACACAAATAACCCGCTGCCTACGGTTTTATTGTGGGGTAATACCGCCTCAATATACGCTAACTTGCGTCAGTATAAACAAAATGCTTTTATCCCGACCACAAGAAGCAGTAAGCGCTTCCTCTCCACAGAAGTACCAATCTAAAGGCTTATCTGCCTGTTTTTGATAGTTTCTGTATCAAGAAGATTTGACTATATATATCACTATTCAGGGTAATAACGATAGACTGGTTTATCATTACACATCACATACCCTATCAAAACAGTCGGCTATTATGTTTGAATTCTTTACTATTTTATTGTTAATCGGTCTTAATGGACTTTTTGCAATGTCCGAGATTGCCATTGTTTCATCCCGTCGCGCCAAGCTCCAGCATTTAGCAGACAGTGGAAATCGCAAAGCTAAAGCAGCCCTTGATCTGGCGCAAAATCCCAACCACTTTCTTTCGACTATTCAAGTGGGTATTACTTTGATCGCCATTTTGAGCGGCGCTATCGGTGAAGCTACATTTAGCAGGCCACTTGCCGAAATATTCCGTACCGTCCCGTTCATCTGGCCCTATAGCGATACACTTGCTTTTGCACTCGTGGTTTTAATTCTCACATACTTTTCACTCATCATTGGTGAACTGGTACCAAAACGACTGGCTCTGCTTAATCCGGAAGGTATCTCCATTACGGTTGCAAATCCCTTGCGTTTCCTTTCCAGACTGGTTTTCCCTGTTGTACGTTTACTTAGTTTTTCTACCGAGTGGGTACTGCGGGGTTTAGGATCCAAACCTGCAGAAGAACCGCCTATTACTGAAGAAGAAATCAAAGTACTGATGGCGCAAGGTACGGAAGCAGGTGTTTTCGAAAAATTTGAGCAGGAATTGGTCAGAAATATTTTTCGATTAGGGGATCGTAGTGTCAGTGGCATTATGGTCCCGCGGCTTGACTTTGTTTACCTTGATTTGGAATCTTCTCAGGAAGAAAACCATAAAACCATCCTGACCAGCGGACACACCCGATTTCCGGTTTGCAAGGGCGGACTGGATAATCTGATCGGGGTTTTTCATACAAAGGATATTCTGGAATTCAGTTTGCTCGGGCAGCCTGTCGACTTGGCCAAAATAGTCCGGCCACCCATCTATGTACCGGAATCCATGCCCGCAATGGCCTTGCTGGAAAAATTCCGGAATACCAGAGGGCACATTGCTTTGGTTGTAGACGAATACGGTGAAATTCAGGGGCTGGTAACTTTGCGGGATATTCTTGAAGCCGTCGTTGGGGACTTCCCTACTCATGGAGAAATAACAGAACAACTGGCGGTACAACGTGAAGATGGCTCATGGCTGCTGGATGGCATGCTGGATATCGACCAGCTTAAAGATATCCTGCAGGTTTCCTCACTGCCCGATGAAGCATCTCAAAATTATAACACCCTGAGCGGGTTCGTCATGATGCAAATGGGGCGTGTGCCCAACGTAGCCGACCATTTTGAATGGCATGAGATACTATTTGAAATTATGGATATGGATGGGAACCGCATAGATAAAGTGCTGGTTACCCCTCTCATACAAAAAACCGTGGTGTCTGAATCAGATAAACCTGACAGGGACTCGCCACCGACGAGCCCCCATTGACAGCATAAAGTGCTTAATCGTGTTCCACTTGAGAAACATCTCTCACTGCACCCGTAGCTGCACTGGTAGTCATTGCGGCATAAGCTCGCAGCGCTGCCGTCACAATTCGGTTGCGCGCAACCGGCTTCCAGGCTTTTTTACCCTTGGCCTTCATGGTAATTCTCCGCTCGGCCAATTCTTCATCAGTCGCTTGAATCTGTATAATGCGCTTGGGAATATCAATATCAATGATATCGCCTTCTACCACCAGTCCGATATTGCCACCCTCAGCCGCTTCTGGTGAGACATGTCCAATACTTAAACCGGATGTACCGCCGGAAAAACGACCATCCGTAATCAATGCACACTGCTTACCCAATCCTTTCGATTTGAGGTAGCTGGTCGGATAAAGCATTTCCTGCATGCCTGGGCCACCCTTGGGGCCCTCATAGCGAATAATCACCACATCACCGGCTTTCACCTTGTCATTCAAAATAGCTTCCACTGCATCATCCTGGCTTTCAAAAATACGCGCTGGGCCAGAAAAGACCAGGTTACTATCATCAACACCTGCGGTTTTGACAATGCAACCATCCAAAGCCAAATTACCATACAGCACGGCCAAACCACCATCCTGACTGTATGCGTGGGCTTTATCACGGATACAGCCATTTGCACGATCAAGATCCAGATCGGGGTAACGCTTATCCTGGCTAAATGCCACTTGCGTTGGCACACCGCCGGGCCCTGCACGGAAAAACTCTTTGACCTTTTCGTCTTGTGTCCGACAAATATCCCAGTGCTCCAAGGCATCGCCCATGGTCTTGCTATGTATGGTAGGCAGATCACGGTGCAACAAACCCGCTCGGTCAAGCTCGCCCAGTATCGCCATCACCCCGCCGGCACGGTGCACATCTTCCATATGATACTGCTGAGTTGCCGGCGCCACTTTGGACAGATTTGGCACCTTGCGGGACATCCGGTCAATATCCTTCATAGTGAAATCTACGCCGCCCTCATGAGCTGCCGCCAACAAATGCAGAACCGTATTCGTAGAACCCCCCATGGCGATATCCAGAGCAATGGCATTCTCAAACGCTTCAAATGTCGCAATATTGCGTGGTAGTGCCGAAGCATCATCCCGCTCGTAATAGCTCTTGGCCAGCGCAACAATCAAATGTCCCGCTTCCAGGAACAAACGCTTGCGGTCAGCGTGTGTGGCCAATGTTGAGCCGTTGCCGGGCAAACTTAGCCCCAATGCTTCCGTTAGACAGTTCATGGAATTGGCAGTAAACATGCCTGAGCATGAGCCACAAGTTGGGCACGCAGAGCGCTCCATGGACATGACGTCTTCATCTGACTCATTCGGATCGGCTGCTGTTACCATCGCATCAACCAGATCAAGATGCACCACCTTACCTTTGATTGTTGCCTTGCCGGATTCCATCGGGCCGCCCGAAACAAACACGACTGGGATATTAAGCCGCATGGCCGCCATCAACATACCGGGGGTGATTTTGTCACAGTTAGAAATACACACCAAAGCATCTGCACAGTGGGCATTCACCATATATTCCACTGAATCAGCAATCAATTCACGTGAAGGCAAACTGTACAACATACCACCATGACCCATGGCAATCCCGTCATCCACTGCAATGGTATTGAACTCCTTAGCTACTCCACCGGCTTTTTCAATTTCACGCGCAACCAGCTGACCCATATCTTTCAGATGCACGTGCCCGGGCACAAACTGGGTAAACGAATTGGCTATAGCAATAATAGGTTTATCAAAATCCCCATCTTTCATGCCAGTTGCCCGCCATAATGCGCGGGCACCAGCCATGTTGCGACCATGAGTGGTAGTTCTAGAACGATATACTGGCATGTTAAATCCTCAATCTGATTCAGGGCGGTGCAATTTCTCGAAATGCTGGGAAATGCGAACAGGAAATTACGTATAATGAGACATTTTACCCTAAATATAAAGCTGCCTGAATGCTTATCCATCCCCAATTTGACCCAATCGCTATCCATCTAGGCCCAGTTGCTATCCGTTGGTACGGCCTGATGTATTTACTGGCCTTTACGTTCGTCATGGTGCTAGGACGTATGCGCATCAAATCTCAACCGTATACCGGGTGGACCCTGCGAGATCTGGACGACATTCTATTTTACGGTGTCCTTGGTGTCGTGCTAGGCGGACGTTTGGGTTATGTATTTTTCTATAAACTCAGCTATTACCTCTCCCATCCGATAGAAATTTTCTACGTTTGGCAAGGCGGAATGTCATTTCATGGCGGATTCCTCGGCGTGATTTTTGCCATGTGGCTGTTTTCCCGAAAAACCAGCAAGCCTTGGCTATCCGTAACCGATTTCATTGCCCCGTTGGTACCACTTGGACTCGGCGCTGGACGTATTGGTAATTTCATCAATGGCGAATTATGGGGCAGAGCAACAGATGTTTCGTGGGGTATAGTGTTTCCACAAGTTGATCAAACGGTACGCCACCCATCGCAGTTATATGAATTCGGTCTGGAAGGCTTGATGCTGTTTGCGATATTGTGGCTCTACTCTTCAAAACAGCGGGCTAGAGGGGCAATATCGGGATTATTCCTGATAGGTTATGGCACCTTCCGCTTTCTGGTTGAATATACCCGGGAGCCTGATGATTTTCTGGGCATTCTGGCACTGGGTATGAGCATGGGGCAATGGCTCAGTTTCCCCATGGTTATTGCTGGTTTCCTCATGATGCGCTGGGCTTACCGCAACAACGGCTAAGCACAACACCCCTGACTGCTTATCGTCAGTCAGGGGTTGCGTTGCTGCTACCTAACCAGAATGAATGATCCATTTTAAGAAATTCTTCATAGGGTATGTAGTGGGAACCGTCACAAGAAAAGGTCAGCCCGACAATCCCATTGAATATATTTAATGTCACGGACCGCAAATAAAACATCTCATCCATAAAGCGCAACTCACGAAACGAATCCAGCACAACGCGAATCTGCTCCGCTGGTAAGGTTGCATCGGCCGGATAAGCAATTTTAGGGTAGGCAAGGCAAATATTGGGGTCGATCAAGGCTTCAATATCCAGTAAACGATAACGGTAAGGGTCCGTCATTACCCAGATAACCGCACGACTACTGGAAAAATGTAATTTCACGTAGAACACACCGTGATACACCATCAACTCTTCCACCACCCCCAGAACGGTATCAATTTGCATGTCCATCGCGCTTTCCACCCGATTCTGGTGGAATACCGTACCACGTATTGAGGGGTCGCCCTTTATCTGTCGCCAATAATTAGGCTCTTCATACAAGGTGCGCGTTAAAGGCAAATCCCGTAAGTCAAAATCAGAACCAATAAAACCCAGTGCATTACCCCCGACATCCCGCACGATTTGAATCGCCGTAAGGGAAGGGCGTCTCCCTCTCAGACTAATATAGGCTTCGGAAAGAAGAAAACCATTACTGGGAACCGCCTCACGCATATAAGGACGCGATGAGCGATCGCGCTCAAAGTCATTTTCAGTAAAGCCTTCACTGTTTACGTTATCACTGATTTGTACGGCATTGGTATCCAGCGCGTAGAGTGTCTTGCTATAAGGCACGCCTGTTAGCGCATTACTCAATACTGAGTCCAGTTTCAACCGGTCACCCCACACCAGAGCACAATCTGCAGCCAAGCACCTTAGCGGCTCACTCAGCATATTGATAAGGTCTTTGCGCTGATGGGCAATGCTTTCTTTCAATGTCTCCTTGGAGAGGTTCATTTCTGTGTAACCTTCCTATAAAAAATTGGCACTATCGTGGTCATTGAATTCAAATACATCGTTATTTTATAGGATTTAGTAAGTCGATATTGTGACATGAAGTGAAATTTCTGATGCGTTGAGCTTAACAAAGCGGCAAAGCTATGGGAGTGATATCTGCTTTTCTATACGCTTGGCGAAAACGGCCATTTCCTTGGCTGCTTGCTTATCACCCTTTTTTTCTGCCACTTCAATACCCTGATGATAGGCTTGCAGCGCCTGCTGCAACTCACCTGCAGTTTCCAGCGCTTTTCCCAAAGCTTTCCAGGCCGCTGAATATAGCGGATCAAGGATAACAGCCTGCTTTAGATGCATTGCCGCATTAACCGCATCTTCCTGCTTCAAATACTCATTGCCCAAACTAAAACGCAATAGCGAACTATCTTTGCCGTTTGCCAGCATCTTTTCCAGACTTTGTATAATCGGTACAGCCATTTGATTGTTTCCCTTTTCGTCTGTACGTTAACTTGCTATTGCAAAATGCAAAATCATTCTTCGCTAACACCCCGTTTAGCAACATTAATCCCTAATTGTTTTAATTTGCGGTAAAGGTGTGTGCGCTCAAGCCCCACTTTTTCTGCAACACGACTCATATTGCCTGAAGACAGTTTAATATGATGATCAAAATACGCGCGCTCAAAAATATCCCGCGCTTCACGCAAGGGAATATCCATAGAAAACTGAGGCGCTTGGGCGGTAGAATCAAGTGATGATTTGAACTGTACTAACACCCGGCTCACTTCGTCCTGACTGATTTCGTCGCTCAAAGAGGTCAACGCCAGCGTTTTCACTACATTACTTAGCTCATCCATATTGCCTGCCCACGTATGATTCCGCAGAGTATTGAGCGCTGCAACGGTAAACTCCCTAGGAGGTGCCTCTTTGGATTCAACTAACTGTGAAAGCAGCATAATCGCCAAGTCTGGTATGTCTTCACGATGTTCACGTAAAGACGGTATGGCTAACGTCAAAACGCTGAGGCTTTTATACAGTGATGCGTCAAATGACTGCAACTCAACCAGGCTAGGCAAACTTTTGGTGGTGGCACAAATAAGCCGGACATTAAATTTTTCCAGCTTGGCCAACAAAAACTGCAGGCCTTTTTGCTCCTGCTTATTCAGATCGCCAATTTCTGACATATACAGCAAACCATCTTTTGCCTGTTGCAGCAAATCGTTGGGATTTTCATAAAGTTGTGTAGAATTTTCGAGCGTTATCCAGGGCGTATTGGGTTCATGCAGATAACGTGCACACAATTCTGTCCCTGAGCCGCGTTCACCCATCAACAATAATGGGGTTTTAAAATTGGCTATCTGTGTCAGACGCTTTTTCAAATCAAGAATAACCTGGCTTTTTCCCAGATTAAACAGGCTTAAGTTCGGCCTGTTAATAGCCGCACCCTTTTTCAACGCTCTTACTACCGTAGTCAATAGTTTTTGCAGAGCAATTGGTTTCTCAAGAAAATCAAAAGCGCCTATCTTTGTAGCTTCCACTGCCGTATCTATTGAGCCATGGCCGGACATCATCACCACAGGCATGGTTAACAGCCCGGCACTTGACCATTCTTTAAGCAACGTTATCCCGTCGGTATCCGGCATCCAGATATCAAGCAATACAAGATCGGGCCTTCCCTGGCTTCTAATTTCACGCGCAGCGCTCGCATTTTCTGCCAATAGCACCTGGTATCCTTCATCCTGAAGAATTTCAAGTAGCAATTCCCTGATGCCAACCTCATCATCAACCACCAGGATTTTGTTTGTATTCATTTAAACGCTCCCCGCAACGTGCAATGAAATGCTAACACACGCGCCATGCGGCTGAATGTTTTCAATTTGAATCATGCCATTATGTTCCTCGACTATCTTTTTGACTATCGCAAGTCCCAATCCGGTTCCCTTCTGCTTGGTCGTTACATAGGGCTCAAACACCCGAGACAATATATGCTCAGGGAAACCACTGCCATTATCCCTGACCACTAATTTCACCCACTTTTCCGATACTTCGGTATGCACAACAATCTGAGAAGCCTGCTGATCAATCAACGCATCTTGTGCATTTTGTAATAAATTATGAATTACCTGTCGTAATAATGTCATATCTCCCATAATTATTGGCAGATTTTCTGACAAATCCAGCTTAACATTGTTTCCCATGGATTCGTATAATGCCAGCACCTCTCGCACCAACCGATTCAGATCCAACTCTTGCAAGTTAAGTGAAGGGGAACGGGCATACTCTTTAAATGCATCTACCATGCTGTTTAACGCAGCCACCTGATTCACAATCGTATGTGTTGCGCGTTTAAGCATCTCACCGTCGGCTTCACTCAATTTATCAACCAGCTTGCGTTCCAGCCGCTCCGCTGATAACTGAATAGGAGTAAGCGGGTTCTTTATTTCATGGGCAAGGCGGCGCGCTACTTCACCCCAGGCGGCATCCCGTTGCGCCTGAAGCATATGGGTAATATCATCAAACACAACAATATAGCCGCCATCTGTACTGGCTGGAAGACGGGTACCCCTAACCAGCAAAACCTGTTTGCCTGCTTGCCCCACATACTCTACTTGTTTTTGCCAGTCTTTCTGCGGTGCATTCTTAAATTGCTCCGCCACTTCTTGCGCAAAAACATTCAGTTCTGTTTCCGGCGAGCGCCATTCCACCAATTTCGTGTTGCGCAAATACGATGTTTCCACGCCTAATATTTGCTGGGCTGCTACATTACCTGTTCTCAGATAAAACCGCTCATCCATCGTCAGCACACCCGATGAAAGATGTGCGAGGATACTTTCCAGGTAGGCTTTGGCTGTTTCTAACTGTTGATGATTCAGCTCTGCGGCAGCACGTATTTCAGCAAGCTGACGTGTCATGCTGTTAAAAGACTGCATCAGACCACCCAGCTCGTCCTTGCTTTGCACCGGATGCATCAAACTAAAATCGCCCTTGGCTACCGCCCTCGTTCCTTCTGCCAGCAAACTTAAAGGTGCGCTGAGTTTCTCACTTAACAAAAATGCCAACGCCATTGCAGAAAGCAACGCGAACAAGAGCGTAAATGTCAGCGTTAAACCATATAACCGCTTTAATCCCAGTCGGGATAGTGATAGTTCCTGGTAATCCCGATACACGGATTGCACTGCTTCTGCATCTCGCGCCAACTGCTTGGGTACTTGCTGAATTAATTGCAGTACCCGAATATCTTCACTGAAACTTAATACATTAACAGGCACGACAACCCGTAAAAAAAGCCCCTTGCCGGGAATAGACTCTATCGCACTGAACGGCTGTTGCTGCCGTACCTGACGCAATACAGAAGGGCTCGGTATAGCGGGTAACAGTTCAGCGCGCTCAGTACTGGAATACGCAATGACTTTACCGCGCTGATTGAACAGAGTCGCTTCCTGCACCCCTAATTGTTCACGCAGATTATTCAGTTGCGTAATATGCTCGGAACCCGGCTTATCGGACAGCGCCAGTGACATGGATTCGGCTTTTTTATTCAAATCCCTTAACAAATAATCCAAAGCAGTTTGCCCCAGGCTCAAACCACCTTCCAGCGCATTATCCACCCGCACGTCAAACCACGACTCGATACTCTTGGTTAAAAACTGTACCGACACGCCATAGACGACAGCACCAGGAACAAGCGCCATCATGGCTAGCATCACTAAAATACGCAACGTCAGTTTTGCACCAAAAACCTTCGCTTTTATTTTTCGCCGAAGTCCCCATAACTGGTACCCTACCAGCCCCATCAAACCAACTGCCAGTGCCATATTCAATGCCAATAACAATGGATAGTTTTGACCAAGAGAAGGGGAGTTGCCACTTGCCTGAGAAAGCAAATACAACAACACCGCACCAAGGGTGATTCCTAAGATAACAATGTATCGCACGGCTTATTTTTCTTTGATCTGAGTAGTGGGTGCATCTGAGGGTAGCGTCCACCGATACCAGTCAGAATCAAGATTCCAGTCTTTGGATGCCAGCGCATTGACTTGCAAAGGCTTGGGTAACAGAGATACATCCAGGCGCATGCGAAGTAACGCTTTGTAAGTGTTATTCTTTTTTATCAAGCTACGATCAAAAACTGGCCAATCTTGTATATTACTCAACGCAGCTTTAGCTTCGCTTAAATTACTGAAGTTTTTATGGGTAGTGCCTTCGCTTAATTGATATTGCCGGATCAATGCGTTGTAACTTAGTTTGTACACCTTCTGCGTTTTCACCAACTCGTCATCCAACCAATACCAGCGGGGGTGGTTAATCTCAAATTCCACTATAAATGTAACCGGCACCCCTTTGGTTATTGCTTCTTCCAATTTTGGACTAAAATTAATTTCAAATTCAGCATTTACCTGATAGCTGCTTTCTTCTAAAAGAGTTAATTCGGCAGATTTAATCTGGATGCCTTCTACATTTGCAGCATTAGCTGCGTTTGAAAATGTCAGAAAGGAAAAAGTAAGTACGCCATAGAGCAATATGCGGGCTAATAACTGACCGCATAACCTCGGAAAAGAAGTGATTTTAGAAAAAAAACTGTCAGCCTTTTGCAAGCAAGGCGTAGTAAAACCCATCGTGCATCTCATTTGGTATCAATTGCCCTTCAAGAGTGTCTATCCCAGTAAGGGGAAGACGTTGCGCATCTTGATGGCGCTCAAGAAACGCGGCCATCTGAGACCCGTTTTCTTTTTCAAAAACAGAACAAGTTACGTATAACAATTTACCACCTATGGCCAGACAACGCCATAATGCATCCAGTATTTTCTGCTGCTGTTCAGCAAACTGTAAAATATCCTGCGCGCGCCGGAGCCATTTAATATCGGGGTGTCGACGGACAACACCGGAAGCAGAGCAGGGCACATCTGCCAGAATTCTGTCGAACAAGCGCCCATCCCACCATTTCGAAGTGTCAGCCGCGTCACCCGTAATTAAATTTGCCGTAAAATTGAGTCGTTTTAAATTTTGCGACACCTTCTGCAGGCGTTCTGAATCACTGTCCAATGCCGTTAAGTTAACTTTCGCCAATTCCAGAATATGCGCTGTTTTACCCCCAGGGGCACTGCAAGCATCCAGCACCCGCATTCCATCCTTTACATCAAGCAACGTAGCTGCATATTGCGCACCAGCATCCTGTACTGAAACAACCCCATCACTGAAACCCGGCAATTTATCAACAGAAACTGGATGATCCAGCTTGACTGCAGAATTACCCAGTGCACGGGCTGATATTTCATTCGCTTTCAATTGATTCAGATAGGCATCAACCGAACTCAGGTTGCGATTTATGCGGAGAGTCATGGGAGGATGCTGATTATTAACAGCCAATATACTTTGCCAATGTTCAGGGTATTGCATTTTAAGCTTGTCTATCCACCACTGCGGGTGCGAATAACTGGCCTCTTCGTTCCCTTCCAGCGCTTGCAGCAAACTTTCTTTACGTCGCATGAAATTACGCAACACCGCATTCACTAAACCTTTGGCATGCGCTTGTTTAATGGCAATGGCTGTTTTCACGGCATTATCGACAATCGCATGGCTCGCCGCCTTGCTATATTGCAGCTGATAAAGACCGACCAACAGCAAGCAACGCAACGCTTTATCGCGCAAAGGTTTGTCTAGAAGCTGGTCCAGCACTCCCTGAAGCTGCCCCAGATAGCGTAATGTACCGTAACTAATATCTTGAATGGCTGCCCGTTGTTGCGGTGCAAGTTTGGCATTTTTTTGCCAGACAGCCTGCAAGACCACCGAAAGATTGCGTCCCGCCAACACACTGCAAACGGAAGCGCTGGCCAGGCGCTGGATATCAAGCAAAATTTTTAACCATTGCTTGCAAGCGTGCAATACGCTCCGCCGTTGCAGGATGTGTACTGAACAGTCCTCTCAAGCCTCCGCCAGACAACGGATTAATAATCATCATTTGAGCAGTCTCAGGGTGTGCTTCTGCCGTCATAAGGGGCAAGCCCTGGGCATAGCGCTCAATTTTAAGGAGCGCATCCGCCAAGCCTGCAGGAGTGCCGCTGATTTCAGCACCGCGACGATCCGCTTCAAATTCGCGCGACCGTGAAATGGCCATCTGAATTAACGCCGCCGCTAAAGGTGCAAGCAAACCTACCGCAATACCAACCAGCGGACTGGTGTGCCGGCCTTCACTGTCACGGCCGCCAAAAAACATGGCGAAATTTGCCAAGGCTGATATGGCTCCAGCCATTGTTGCTGAAAGGGTCGAAATTAAAATATCCCGATGCTGCACATGGGCTAATTCGTGCGCCATCACGCCACGCAATTCACGCTCAGACAGCAACTGCAAAATACCCGTGGTAGCTGCAACCGCTGCATTTTCAGGGTTGCGGCCTGTAGCAAAGGCATTGGGCTGCGCTTCGTTTATCAGATAAACCTTCGGCATTGGTAATCCGGCTCGTCCGGCTAGATCCTTCACGATGTTATAGAGTTGCGGCGCACTATTCGCGTCGACTTCCTGGGCGTTGTACATTTTCAACACCATTTTGTCGGAATTCCAATACGCCCACAGATTCATCGCACCACCCACCAATAGCGCAATCAGCATACCGCCTGCGCCACCCAGCATCATGCCGATAGCGCCAAACAGTCCTACAATTGCCGCCATGAGCAAAGACGTTTTAAACCAGTTTCCCAACATATCTCATCCTTTACTCGAATCTGTTTTGACATGAGCCTTTATTAATAGCCCTGACTTTTACATCCATTTAGATGGTGCAAATTTATAAAAATTCAAGTCTCGCAACAATCCCCAGCTTGCAACTGATTTCCCTGTAAAAACTGCGCAACCGGCATCCTTTTCCCCCCGGCCTTTTGCACTTCCAGTAACCGCAGCACGCCCGTGCCGCAGGCCACACAAATACCAGATTTATCCGCACTCAAA
The DNA here is from genome assembly GCF_004346685.1 of Sulfurirhabdus autotrophica. Lineage (NCBI taxonomy): Bacteria > Pseudomonadati > Pseudomonadota > Betaproteobacteria > Nitrosomonadales > Sulfuricellaceae > Sulfurirhabdus > Sulfurirhabdus autotrophica. Next base: position 7,785 of record NZ_SMCO01000028.1, on the reverse strand, counting down.
ATAGTCCCAGGGGTTCCTTGCTGCGAATTTTCAGCATGCGCTTTCCATATACGGACTATTTCCCCTTTCACCATCAATTGCGCGACAGGAAAGGGATTATAAGCACGCACTGCTCTGGCAAGCTCTACGGCGCTTTTTTGCCAGTCGAGCCGCGCTTCAACCTTGTTCAACTTTGCCGCATAAGTGGCTTCAGCATCATTTTGAGGCACCGCATTCAATTTACCCAGCGGAAGCCATTCCAGCGCCTTCACAATATTTTCAGCACCGAGCACTGCCAGTTTGTCGTGCAAGGTTTGCGCTGTATCTTCCTCGTCAATGGGTAAAGCCGATTGCATCAACACATCCCCGGTATCCAGCCCCACATCCATTTGCATGATGCAGATACCCGTTTCCTTGTCCCCCGCCAGCAAAGCGCGCTGAATCGGTGCAGCACCGCGCCAGCGCGGCAACAGTGATGCGTGAATATTCAGACAACCCAATAATGGAATTTCCAATACATCCTGGGGCAACAACAGTCCATAAGCCGCCACTACCATTACGTCAGCGCCAATGTCAGAGAGCTTCGATTGAATTTCTGGATCTTTTAATGAGGTGGGTTGCCAAACCGGAATACCGTTTTGCTCAGCTAATTGCTTCACGGCACTTGCTGTGGCCTTCATGCCGCGGCCGGCAGGTCGGTCCGGCTGGGTCAGAACAAGCGGAATATCATGGCCAGCCCCCAGCAATGCGGTTAGCGCCTGGGCCGCGAACTCCGGCGTACCCGCAAAAATAATTCGCATTACATTGTCTCGCGCTGGTGTTTTTTTAACTTACTTTTGATACGTGTTTGCTTCAGCCTGGAGAGGTATTCTACAAAAACTTTACCTTTGAGATGATCAATTTCATGTTGTATGCAAACGGCCAGCAACCCATCGGCATCCAACGTAAACGGTTTACCATTTCGGTCCAAAGCCTTCACCGTGATTTTTTCAGCACGCGTCACCGTATCATAAATACCCGGAACAGAAAGGCAGCCCTCTTCTCTTTCAGCCTCACCTTTCGATTTGGTAATTTCCGGATTAATCAACGTCAGTAACTGATCACGGGATTCAGAAATATCAATCACCACCACCCGTTGGTGAACATTCACTTGCGTTGCTGCCAAGCCGATTCCTGGAGCGGCATACATGGTCGTAGCCATATCATCCACCAGCTTACGGATCTTGTCATTCACTTCGGATACGGGTTTGGCTACAGTATGCAGCCTTTCATCTGGGTAACACAGTATTTGTAAAATCGCCATAAAACTTGCCAATTTAATTAATTACATGCAGAATTTACTGCAAGTAGCTAAACATGAATTAATTTTTTAGTTTCGTGCCGCACTATATAATAGTACGGACAACTGTTCACGCTTAAATTTTAACGCGTTATAAGCCGACCATTTTACCGACTTAGACCGGATTTAAGTAATAAAATTCTTTATCGACCGAGGCCGTATATGCGTAACTCAATCATCGCTATAGCTTTATCCGGTTTTATTGCTATGCAAGCAGCCGCTGACGAACTTCAGCTACAAGACAATCCACCTGACCGCTATGTCGTCGTAAAGGGTGACACCCTATGGGATATTTCAGGTAAATTTCTGAAACAACCATGGCGTTGGCCAGAAATCTGGAAGATGAATAAGCAAGAAATAAAAAACCCCAACCTTATTTATCCAGGAGATCTGATCGTACTGGATCGAAGCGGCAAATATCCTCAATTACGTTTGTTAAAAAATGGAAAGTACGGGTCTGGCGGAAAATCAGTTGTCAAACTAAGCCCGCAAACGCGCATCGATACTAAAACCCTTGCCATTCCCGCTATACCCACTGCAGATATAGAACCATTTATCAGCAGACCGCTGGTGATTGAAAAAGATGGTCTTGATTCAACTGCCGTCATTGTAGCGACACAGGAAGATCGCGTCCTTGCCGGTACCGGAAATATTGTCTATGCGCAGGGAATGCCTCAGGAAAAATCTGATTATTGGCAAATCTATCGCAACGGAAACCCCCTGATTGATCCCGACACCAAAGAAATCCTGGGCTATGAAGCTGTTTATCTGGGGCAGGGTAAAGTGACGGCTGAAGGAGACCCTGCCACGCTAGAAATCGTCAAGTCATCTCAAGAAGTCAACATTGGTGATCATTTGCTCCCGGCGTCTAAAGAGGTTTTCCCGAGCTATGTTCCCCATGCGCCGGAAAAAACCATCAACGCCCGCGTAATGTCCACTTATGGTGAAAGCCTGGGCGAAACAGGCCGAAACTACATTATTACCTTAAACAAAGGTACAGAAGATGGGCTTGAGGTAGGTCATGTGCTTGCACTTTATCGCCATGGCGCCAATATTTCCCCATTTGGCAAGAAAAACGATAAAGACAGCACCATCAAGTTACCCGATGAGCGATATGGCTTAGCATTTATTTTCAGAACCTTTAACCATGTTTCATATGCGCTGGTTATCCAGTCCACACGACCTGTACGCACGCTGGATAATGCACAAAATCCATGATGATACTTGTTTGACGGAACTGTCTTGGCGTTGCCAATCATGACAACGCCAACTAACACCCAACACTGGATTGCATTAAGCCTTATCCCCGGTCTTGGCAATGCCTCTTTAAGAAAACTGCTTCAAGCTTTTGGCGAACCGGAGCGGGTTTTTGCCACCGACTATCACGCCCTCAAATTACATGTAAAAGAAGCCGTAGCGCGTGCAATCAGCAATGGCATTGACCTTGCAAGCATTACCTCCACAACGGATTGGTTACAAGAGCCCAACAATCATGTGGTCACGTTTTCAGATGCTGACTATCCCGAATCAATACTGCAGATTACCGACCCGCCACCCTTGTTTTATTTGAAAGGGCAAAGAGCACTCCTTAACCAGGCCTCATTTGCCATTGTAGGTAGCCGTAACGCTACCCCGCAAGGCTTGAAGAATGCTGAGGCCTTTGCACAGACGCTTAGTAACAGTGGGTATTGCATCGTTAGCGGCTTAGCGTTAGGCATTGATGCGGCAGCCCATCATGGTGGCTTAAACGGCGTTTCTGGCAGTTTAGCCGTCGTTGGCACAGGATTGGATATAGTTTACCCCGCCCGAAACAGAGCACTTGCTCACCAGCTTGCCGCCAATGGCGCTATTCTTTCTGAATACCCTTTGGGCACACCGGCTATCGCCGGTAACTTTCCAAAACGAAATCGCCTTATTAGCGGCTTAACCCATGGTTGCCTGGTTGTAGAGGCCGCGCTTCAAAGCGGCTCCTTGATCACAGCCAAATTAGCCGCAGAGCAGGGCAAAGAAGTCTTTGCTATTCCTGGCTCCATTCATTCCCCATTATCAAAAGGGTGCCATAGTCTTATCAAACAAGGCGCGAAACTGGTTGAATCTGCCCAGGACATCCTAGAAGAGCTAGGTCAGGTGCCGCTGAAAGAAACCTGTCATTCAACCATTCAGCAAACTGAAACAGATGATCACCCTTTAATGAAAAGTCTTGGCTTTGAATCAACTGACATTGATACGCTTGCCAACCGCAGTGGCTTGACGACTGATCGTGTTTGCGCCATGCTGTTGGAACTGGAGTTGGAAGGGCGGGTTGCCTCGTTACCTGGTGGGCAATACCAAAGAATCAGTTAAAATACATGCTTCTACCCCGTACAATCCAACTTCCAAATATTTCTTATGCAAGGTTCATCTCTATATTAATATTAAAGAAGAAATTTATGTTTGATATCCTGGTCTACTTATTTGAAAATTATTTTGATGCTGAGGATTTTCATTACCCGGACCAAGAGGGTTTGGCCTTAAAGCTCTCAGCTGCAGGTTTTGATAAAAGTGAGATCCATCAAGCGCTGGACTGGTTGAACGGACTGGAAGACCTGTCAGAAGGGTCTTATCCAGACCATCTGGCTGAAAGTACGTCACACCGAATTTATGCGCCTCAGGAACTACGGAAAATGGACGATGAATGTCGTGGTTTTCTCAGTTTTCTCGAATCTTCCGGCATATTAAACCCTTTGCAAAGAGAGTGGGTCATAGATCGGGCGTTTGCACTCAGTGATGATGAAGTCACCCTGGAAAAATTAAAATGGACAGTACTCATTGTCTTGTGGAGCCAAGACCAGGCTCAGGATTACATGTTTCTGGAAGAGCTTTTATTCGGCGATATTCCTTATCAGATGCATTGATAATTCACCCACTTACTTGCCTTCAACAAGATTTATTCTTATCATCTTTCGCTTTGCTCCTTTATATATAGATAGTTCATGTCAACTAATCTGCTGATTGTAGAATCACCATCAAAAGCGAAAACGCTTAAAAAATACTTAGGTAAGGATTTTGAAATCCTTGCTTCCTACGGCCATGTCCGCGATCTGATACCTAAAAAAGGTGCCATTGATACAGAACATGAATTTGCCATGAAGTACGAGCTTATCGAGCGTAATTCGCGGCACGTTGATGCTATTACCAAAGCGGTTAAAGCAGCAGACCACATATTTCTGGCAACGGATCCGGACCGGGAAGGTGAAGCCATTGCCTGGCATATAGCTGAAATTCTTAAGTCCAAGAAGCTGCTCAAAAGCAAAACCTTGAAGCGCGTTGTATTTTACGAAATTACTGAAACCGCCGTTAAAGCGGCCATTGCAAATCCACGTGATATTGAAATGCCGCTGGTTAATGCGCAACAAGCACGCCGCGCTCTGGATTATCTGGTCGGTTTCAATCTATCCCCGCTCTTGTGGAAAAAAATCAGCAAAGGACTGAGTGCCGGTCGTGTACAAAGCCCGGCACTCAGATTGATTGTTGAGCGCGAATTGGAAATTGAAGCGTTTAAATCTGAAGAATACTGGAGCGTTCATTTAGACAGTCATAAAGGGAAACAAAAGTTTTCCGCCAAGCTATTTCAGTTGCACGGGGAAAAACTGTCCCAGTTCAGCATTCAAAATGCTGATAAAAACCAGAGTGTGATTGATTTCCTGACAGCAAATGCCAAATCCACCGGCACCGTTGTCAAAGTCGATAAAAAACGCAAGCAACGTCAGGCAGCCGCGCCTTTTACCACCTCCACCTTGCAACAGGAAGCGGTTCGTAAGCTGGGCTTTACTACAGAACGCGCCATGCGTGTCGCCCAGCAACTCTATGAAGGTATCGATACCGGGAGTGGCGCGACAGGTCTGATTACGTATATGCGTACCGATTCTGTCAGCCTCGCAAATGAAGCCATTGAAGATATTCGGCAATATATCAGCAAAAATTTCGATGCTGACTATCTGCCCAAAGCCCCTGTTGCCTACAAAAACAAATCCAAGAATGCCCAGGAAGCCCACGAAGCAATTCGTCCGACCGCCATTTCTCGTAGCCCGCAAAGTATCCGGGAATTTCTTACACTGGATCAAGCAAAACTCTATGAAATGATCTGGAAGCGTACTCTGGCGTGCCAGATGAGCCCGGCCAAATTTGATACTGTTAGCCTGGATATCAGTGTCGCCGGCAAAGATAATTTATTTCGTGCAACAGGTCAAACCCTGGTTTTCCCCGGATTTATCGCCGTATACCAGGAAGGCGAAGACGAAGTTAGTGAAACCGGTGAGGAAGATGAAAATAAATTGCCTGTTCTGGAAGAGGGCGAGCAAATCGGCATTGATAAACTTTACGGCGATCAGCACTTTACTCAGCCACCACCGCGCTATACAGAAGCCAGCTTGGTTAAAAGCCTAGAAGAATACGGAATAGGCCGTCCCTCAACCTACGCCAGTATTATCTCCACGCTACAAGCACGTGAATACGCCATTCTGGACAAAAAGCGCTTTACCCCCACTGAAATCGGCCGAATCGTTAACGGTTTTCTGACAGAGCATTTTGCACGATACGTCGATTACGACTTCACTGCAAAGCTGGAAGACAAACTGGATTTTATTTCCACCGGAAAAGCTGAATGGATTCCGGTTTTAGAAGAGTTCTGGGCCTCTTTTCACAAACTGATCACTGAAAAGCAGGAAGTAGAACGGGGTGAAGCACTGAACGAACCTTGCCCAAAATGCGGTAAAGGTTTATATAAATATCCAAGTAAACGCGGTGTCTTTATTGGGTGTAGCGGCTATCCTGAATGTGACTACACCAGACCAGTAGAAAATGGCAGACAGCCGGAAGAGCCTGTTTCCTTGGGCCCGGATCCAAAAACAGGTCTGGATATCTTGTTACTTAAAGGGCCGTTTGGTTATTACGTTCAGCTTGGTCCTGTTGTTGCGGGTGCAGAAAAGAAACCGCGCCGCGCCGCTTGGCCCAAAAATGTACCTGTTGAAACAGCCGATTTACCGACCGCACTTAAACTATTGTCCCTACCCAGAGAAGTAGGTACTCACCCGGAAACCGGCAAACTGATTGAAGCCAGTATTGGTCGCTTTGGGCCATATTTAAAGCACAACAGTGAATTTAAATCTATTCCTAAAACAGACAATGTTTACGATATTGGTCTGGAACGTGCTGTCGCTTTACTTGCAGAGCCTAAATCTAATCGTGGCATGTTGCGTGAAGTAGGTATTCACCCGGAAGATCAGAAACCTATTGGCGTTTATGAAGGCCGTTATGGGCCTTATGTAAAACATGGCAAAGACAATGCCACTATTCCAGCACCGCTGACTGTTGAAAGTGTTACCCTGGAGCAAGCCATCGAATTATTGGCCGCAAAATCTACCAAGGGTGGGGTCAAGAAAAAAACTAAAACTGTCACAAAATCGACTAAGACGACCAAAACAAACAAAACGGCTGCCACAGCAAAGACAGCAAAGACAGCAAAGACAGCAAAGACAGCAAAGACAGCAAAGACAGCAAAGACAGCAAAGACAGCAAAGACAGCAAAGACAGCATCAGTAAAATCTAAATCTAAACCAGAAGGTTAATTTTTTGATCGTGTTTGTTGTCTTCGATCTACGCGATATTAATCCTTGGTATTTATTCTTTTTAAAATCTCTACAATCAGATGTGCAGCCCAAACTTGCATACGCTGATTGTGGGTTCTTTCAAATGTGTCTGAACTGACAGCTGAAAATTACTCACTATCCTCACGCTTTTTACCAAAACGCTCATCAATGACGTTTTCTGCTCCACGAAAGCCCCTTACGTTCTCATACTGTAAGCGGTTCTCGCTCTGGATACTCGCTTCGTCTTGATTGCTCTACAAGCTCTTATTGCGTCACCCGTCGCTGCGAGTCGCTGATTTGAACGTGTTGATATTTCGATAGACGGTTACAATCACGTGGCTAAAGAGGAGATCGAGAAGCTCTCTGATCGTTCCGTAAGTTACCTTCTCTCTGAGGTATAATAAAAGACAGATATCCGCGGTGTTTACCACAGGTTACTGTGGTTGATATATTTCGAAGTGAAATTATCAAGTTGCGTAACAGATTTCCTTTTAATATTTCACCGTATAAAACGCTTAAATTTCAATTATTTTAAATCTAGTTATATCTTGCTATCAATCGCTTATTATTGTGTCTTTAATAGGTAATATAGGCTGTTTTAAGTATTTATAATTACCAAAAATTATAAATACGGTAATTATTTCCAACAAAGTAATTAAACTTTAATAATTAAATTTAGGTGTAAATAAAAAAGCAGCTTAAGGCTGCTTTTTTATTATCTAACTTTGGTAACAAAAGTTATGTTTGGCGGATTCAAGGATGAAGTGCAATTTTGAGTAATGTTGGTTAAGAGGGCGAGATGCGGTAGCATCCGAGCCTTTTTGACCAGCCAGTCGAAAT
>NZ_SMCO01000027.1 GCF_004346685.1 Sulfurirhabdus autotrophica | reverse complement strand
GAGCAATCACCTGAACGGGTCAAAAGTTACTTTCAGGATATCCACGTAAAATATGCCGCATGAAAAATTCAAACTTCATCTGGCCGGATCAATAAAGACAAGCCCGATCAGCCCGATAATGGCGAACATGGGGTGAAGCAGAAGAAGCTCACCGGGAGCATGGCGGGCAAACTGGTAGTGCCCGATGATTTTGACACGATGGCGCGCGATGAGATTGAAAGACTATTTTCCGGTGAAGATCAGGTGAAAGAGAAGAAGTGAGTTTGCGTTACCTATACTATTTTGAGTCCACAAAACACTCGAAGAAATGAAGCCGTCGGTTAATGCCTGAGGGCTTTTTTTTCGCCCCGCTTATGTCTAACACGCTGCCGGGCTGGGGGTTTAGGTAGCAATTCGGCATCTAGTTCACGTTGAACATCGTCGAGTGTGCGCGTTTGTCTGCGACACGGGATCGCGGCCAGCTCTAAGCCGACAGTCCGGAGCATATTGCTAAGCGTAAGTACGCCGATATCTAAGCCATTCCCACGCTCAAAGTCAGATATAGTTGTGGTACTTATACGTGATAGTTTCGATACGTCCTTTTGCGTCAACCCGGCTGCAATCCGGGCAGTACGGAAGATTTCTGAGAGTTCGAATAAGTACATGTTTAATTCCCGGCAAAGCGTGTTTTAACGTTAAATTCTAGCTTAATTAGCAGTATAGTAGTAGTTATTTGTAGCCGAAGTGGTTAAAGGCCAGGTTGCCAGTTGCAGAACCGGAAATATCGGCTGCGCCTCTATTTTGCCCGCGACGAGAACGGAATGGGTCGGAAGTGATCGGCAGACGTGAAATAGCTGGAAAACGACATTTATAGTGATTTGATTGGTTAAATTAGCTGAAATACGACAAGCCAACCGCCTATAAAAAAGCCCTGGATTAGCGGGAATTTCGGGAAATAGGTCGTAAAGGCCCTAAAACACGAACCCTCAGCAGATACAGGCCTTGCTATGCGCGGAGGCTCGAAGTTCTAATCGTGTTCCTAGAGATTTGAACATGTGCAAAATTTGCACATGTTTCCTCATGCCGGACGGTTAAATCGTTGATTTGCTTACCGAGGGGCTAGCGCTAATCTGAATTAGCAACCAGGAGATATGTTTTGTGAGCAAAATAGAACTTGAAAAGAATCAGGTTGATCACCCGAAAAAGCCCAATCGACTGGGCTTTATGGCGGATGCCGAGACTGCTCTAAAAGACTTGTTAGCAACCGGACAAGGGTATGATGCGGAAGATGTTCATTCGTACATCCGCAATAAAATAGAAGGTAAGAACCCTGCCAAGCCCAAATCGAAATATATCTTATAGCGTATCTTCTGCGGCATGGAATACACCTTGAAATTCCCGGATCAACTGAAGGCTTATTTACGCTCGTTCCGAAAAGCCCGGGGGCTTACCCAGATTGAGCTTGCAGTAAGATTGGGGGTTGCTCAATCAAGGATTTCGGCAATCGGAAAGAACCTCGGTGTGCTAAGTGTTGATAACCATTTCGAGCTTTTATCAGTGCTAAATGTAGAATTGGTACTTAGAGATCGTCACCCTGGGCCAACATCAAAAGACCAGGACACTTGGTGAAATTCATAGTTTAGTATAGCAAGCGTAAAATTAATATATACAAATCATATAGATACAGTATGTAGATTAGAATATAATATTCATTTTTGAACGTTATATATGAGCGAAGAATCTGACTCTTTCAATGAAAAACTTAAAGCAGTTATCGATGAAATGACGCCCCGGTGTCTCGACGACATCATCCGCGAAAATCGGGAGCTGGCTGAGTTGAGAATGGCTACAGATGCGGATATCCAAGGAGTTCCGGCAGAGATCGAGGAAGCCAGGATGGTGACCGATGCGGTTGAGAACTGGCGTTTGATCACATTGTACGTGCCACCACTGGAGTTGGCTCACGTCCTGCTGCTGGGCAAAAGCGAAAAGAAAAAAGGACCTGTACTAAGCTCAAAAATACTAGAAATCGACTTAAATAAAGGTCTGGTAGGTACTGAAAGCGGCTCGCTCTATAAGCTCGGGAAGCCAGGGGCCGGTGAACCGCCGACCGAACATTTGGTACAGGTATGCGCTACCCTACATTTTTGGGGCAGCGGTGAAATTCTGGGTGTGCCGACGTTTATATAAGTGCTGAGGATCTTCCAGAATCGGATGCCGTAAATTTTGCAACCGCTTGTTGCAAAATTAACAAAAAGCAGAAAATGCGCCGGAAAGGCTTATGGGATAAGGCTTTCGAGCAGACTTAACCGAATCCTTCGCGGGCAAAGCAACGTGAGCCGCAGGCAGGTGTATGCAAATTTTGCATACGCTCATTTTGATTTTAAGTATGCGCGCATTTCACGCATGACGCGATCCGATTCCGCCGCGTCCAGCACTGACTCGGCACACGCAGGGCAGAAGTCGCCTGTCACCGCCGCAATAATAGTGCTTTCGCTCATGTAAGTGTAGGGCAGGTAGCGCGTGTCGTGTATTAGTTCCGCCGCGCCGCAAATAGGACATTTCATTTTCAGATCCGGTCGAACTCTTTACCAGCCAATCCGCCCGTCTGGGCAATATCCGCAGCATGTTGGGTTAACTCCCGCGCTTCTTTGAGATCCGCATCCCATTTTGCCTTGAATCTCTTATCAAAAACCAGGCGCCCGAACAAAACAAGCACTCCCAACACCTTAGCGGCTTTGATCAGCATCATGCCGCCCCGGTACCTTCGTCTATCGCGCTTTGTAGCGATTCCGCATCAGTCAAATTGCCGTCAACCGGAATGCCCTTTAGAATCCCTTTTGCCGCTTCTGGTTGGTCGTCGTCGTCCATGATCCCGTTGCGCCGAAAAATATCAGGTAACGCTCTTCTTTCTTCTTCCGTCACTTCTCTATACCCGGCCGCGATGGCCTTGGGTGTCATAAGAGGGAAATCGTTCCTGTCAGTTTCTTTGTAGTCAAGGATTTCTTTTCCAACGTCCGGCATATCCAGCCATTTCCGCTCTTCTGCCGTTAGCTCCGGGAAATCGTTTCTGTCTTCAGATTTCATATTAGTCTCTTCCTTTTTCACTCTTATATTTCCAGTATAGCCACATGTCCAAGCCCTTTAAAGCCCTTGCCCCTGTTGCCCCGTCTAAAGCCGAGCGGCAAGCTTTCTATCACCAAAAAGTAAAAGACTCCGGGCTATCAAACCAGGTAGCCGCCAGGCAGGCAGAGCTAACCCCGGCCGATGTTGAACGTCAGTTCCGGCTTATTGCCTGGCACCGTTAGACCTCTCTAATCTTTGCTGAGACTCTCATCGAGCGCCGCCATTTTTGCCTCTTCGTACGCCTGAACCTGCGCCAACACCCGCATTTCTTTAAGCTGCCTGATCACCTTGTTCCAATATTCCGCGCCCAAATCGCCATCATTTGAGCCCAATTGAAAAAGTCTATTCAGCAATTCATTGAACTCTTCATCTGTCATCATCGCATTTTCCTCAATCAAACAATCTCAGTCTCTGGTGTGGTGGGGCAATATTCGTAAAACGTTGCAATGCTCACGCTCAAATCCCACGCAGATTTCCCGGATTTCAACAGTATCTTCGCGCTCTCCATTTCCGCCAAGGAAGTCGGGACATGCAAAACACCGGCCTATTTCCCCATTATTCTAGAAGAAAATAATACTTGAAAAAACCACTTAAGCCACATTAATCAGGCTTTGTATAAAACTGGCACAAATAAAGAGACAGTACGGTTATCTGGGAATAATTGCGCGCTTATTTACAGGATATGCCCCCTTTCATCACCATGACTCATTATCCAGAGGATTTATAGTGCCTGAATTCATTGAATTGGGATCAGTCCCTTCGGTCAAAATTCGTGCACGCTTATCTTGTAGTAAAATTTCAACTTCCAACGCGGACAGCACCCGAAAAAGCTGGTCGACACTTAGCACACCGGGGTTCTTCTCAATGACGGCTATTCGTGATTGATTCACACCGAGCATTTTAGCAAGCTGGGCTTGTGTAAGCCCATGTGCTTTGCGGAATGAACGCAATTGCGGCGTAAGCTGGTTAGCAAATTTGAGTGCATAGTTCATGATGCATAATATACTCTATAGCGTATATTATGCACTTGACACATCCTGTTAACGATGTAGATTGTTATGCGTATCCCTGGTTCAAAGGAGTTGATGCACTATGCAAAATCAGCCGGTTAATTTAACAGCTCATGTTGAGCAGTTACCCACAAAAATACTCGAAGAACTTGATAATCGCGCCTGGGCGGATCGCAATGCAGAAGCCTTGTCGGCGCATGGAGTGAACATCGCTAGCACAGGATTGGCGGGCACCGAGTTTGATAGGATTTAAACTTTGGCAAAATTGACTTCTATTCAAACTCAAGCATCGCGAGTGCCGTGATACTCTATCTAGTCACTATTCAGAACGACCACATCTAAGATCAAAACCCGTGCGACTGCTCAATTACAATTAATTATATCATTATGATATAATTTTGCTTTGTACATCATTATGTTCAATATTCATCATGAGTTCTTTCATTTTGCCGACTATACGCAAGAAGCAATGACGCAATGAATGACAACGATTTGAACAAGCACTATCGGAAAGGTAAGGTGCAATCATGCGTATATCAGCAGCTCAGTTTGATATCCCGACTATTCAGGCAACCTGGCAAGCTTTTGAAACAATGACAGGCATTCGGCCAATTTACGATGAAACCGACTACGATCACATGGTTATTTTCATGAATGTTTTGTTGGATACCATAGGTGATAGCGAAACTCATCCTCTGTCCGGGTTGCTGGACCTTGTGAGTGATCTCGTTTCGAATTATGAACAAAAACAATTCGCCATTGAACTCGTTGAACCTAAAGAAGCTCTACGGTTTTTGATGGAGGCGCGCGGCCTAAAACAAGAAGACCTGTCAGCGATTGTTCCCCAGAGTAATCTATCGACCATACTGGCAGGAAAACGGAAAATTAGCGCATCTCTTGCTGGTAAGCTGGGTAAATTCTTCGGGATCAGCCCAGCCGTATTTGTACCAGTCTCTACATAACACATGGTTCACATGTCAGTAGCCGGGTAACCCTGTAAAAACCGCTGTCTACCTACCCTGCCGGAAGTTAAGTAAACCCAACAATCTCGGGTATTGTTCTGCGCAGTACTTAACATATTTCACACACTTATGATTTCTGTTTTACACTAAAATCTATATGGCACATGTCAGTGTGTGCGGTATGTGTGCGGCAGCGCTCTACCGGTGGTTATTTTGGCCATTTAACAAGTTTGAACTGAGCAACAATCTCCGGGGGGATTAATTCGGCACGACGAACGGCATCTTTATTAGATAAACTTTCCTGCTGAACCTTTAGACGAAATGCTGCTTGCCTCTCGGATTTCGATGGGATTGCTGGCGTTTGCTTGTTTTCTTTTGGCTTGTCCATGAGTGTATGATAGTGCAAATCCTATGAATTTTCATCGTGAAAGTGACCGAGTAAACATGGAATCGAAGCCGAGTGCAAAGCCCTTTTGATCTTTACAGAAAAGTGGGGTTTCAGAACTGGAGGCAGGTGAGTGAAAGATCTCCAGTCGCGGATCATTTTGACCAAGTTAATCTACAGCAAGCGCTACCGGGCTGGATGGCAATAAATAATTGACCATGCGCGCCAGCGGACGCCAAATAGATGAAATTCAATATGGTAGCAAGCCGTATTGGGTAATTGCTGACCATACTCCCATTTATCCTCCCCTGCATCCCCAATCATTATGCAAAATTCCCTGCATTGCTTTGCCGTTAAATTGAACCAAAGACTCTTTAAAAGCCACCTTTAATATAAAATAAATGTTAGTTTATAGCTGAACGTTATTAAGTTAATTGTTATGCTGTAGACTAACAAAAATGAACACTCAAAAACTTCGGCAGCACCAAGTAGATAAACATTTAGAGCCATTTAGACAGTTGGCGAGAAGACGCGTGCCTACTGGAGGATGGCTTAAAACAATCCGGCTTGCATTAGGGCTGACTCTTAGGCAGCAAGCCAAGCGCTGCAATATCGCGTTTCCAACTTTACATAGCACAGAGCATTCGGAAGCTGAGGACAGAATCACCTTGGGACAGCTTCGCAAAATGGCTGCGGCCCTAGATTGTGAATTGGTTTACGCCCTGGTGCCTAGCAAGCCACTTAGTGAAATCACTGAAACCCAAGCCGAGAAAATTGCGCAAGAAGAAGTGTTTAGCGTCGCTCATTCGATGGCACTGGAAAATCAACGGCCAACGGATACTTTTCTTGCCGAACAGATTGAGTCTCGAAAACGAGAGTTGCTCACAGGGAAGTGGTCCAAACTCTGGGGCTGAGTGAAAAGCTATCGAACGCACCTAGCCATTTGCGAATCAATTCAATCCAAAAGTCCTCCCACAGCTCCAAATACTTTCATATGATTCATATTCAAGCATATCAGTGACCGATCTTGGCTGCACCCACTTAAATAGTTGCATGCTGTGAAAAAGCAAACATATTTCCTCATTACGCTGCTGTCTTGCGATAATTTACAGCATAGCGGTCGAAGTCCGCCCATGACCCAAACAAGTTATCAACCGCCATCAAAAGATCGGAATAACGCCTGAATCTGAGTGTCCATGGACCAAACTCGCCGCGATTAAACTTTTCCCGATGAAATGCATCCTTTAGCCAGTCACCACGGACATCCTTCTCTTTCTGGTAAATTGACTTAAAATATGCAGAGCCATAGCTTGCCTCCATATCATTGCATGCTGCTGCTGTGTTGCCTCCCGTGATAGCTGACACCACTTTTGCAAATAAAACCAGGTCTGTCCCTTCCATTTTTCCACTGTTACAAGTGACATAAGCCAGATTTGCCAATCGGTTCACCGACTCTGAAAAACTGTACGTAGGTAGCCAGCGCTTACCGCAACCTAGACAATGGCTTTCTGGCAGCTCCATGCTACGCGGATGGCGTGCCTGACGCCCGCAATACGGACAATTCTGGATCAGATCGCAGCCATGCTTGTGGCAGGTTGCCACTCCGTGCAATTGGTGGCTACGATGCCAGTATGCGAAGCCCATCTCATTTTGTTCTTCTTGAATACATAATGGACAGCATTGAAGTGAATGCTGTAGCAGCAAAGTGTGACAGCAGTAATAAATCCGATCAGTTCCAAATCGAGCGCCGCTTTCGGTATTTAATATTGCTTGTTTAATATGGTTTTCACCGAAAATCCTGTGTAGTGCAGGCAAAAGCAAGTGTTTAGCCAAAATATCCTGCCTTTCCTTGAATAAATGTGGTGGAACCTTGGCTAGCAAATGGCTAGTATGATTAGTCATCAACTTGGGTACTACTTGGCAAAATTTGCCGAATAGCTCATTAAATGTCTGACGGGGAGAAGCATGACCCGCAAGTTGGTGGTAACGGTAGACCACACTATCGAGCAACTCATCCGATTGCGGCATGGGAAAGAAACTTACGTGTGCTTTGTGTTGCTGCATCATCGTGCGACCTCCTTAAATGTGCGTAAACTCAGGATAACGTTGGCGATAGCGGTTGCATGTTCAGGACTCCCATCCCACACGGAACTGAGCGCATCCATCAGCAGCGTATTCCGACGGGGATCGTGCATACCGAATACAGCGAGCTGATTTGCAAATTTGCATAATTTCTGAACATTTGACGAGGCCCGGATTAACTGGCCTGCGAGGATTCTTGAAACTTGGGACTGATCAACACCAATGGCGCTTGCAATCTGGGTTTGCGTAATCACCTTTGCTTCGACTGCGTGGCGTAGCCGATCAAGGGTTGCAATATGTTCGGGAGATAAATCATTTTTCATAATTGCATACTATAATATGCAATTATGAAAATAAATACCAGCACAATCACATCATTTCATGACAGTGAACATCAAACCTGATCTTTTCGAAGCCGCACCTTCCTTCCTGCCGATATTGCTGCCAGGCGAGACGCTTTATAGTTGGTGCGCACGCTATCACCGATTAAGCGGAAATCACTTGGCAGCACACACCAGCAAACAACTTTTCGGATCACCCACTGCTGGGCTTATGCAAGACTTCCCGTCACACCTGTCTGTTTTTGTGGAGCGATCGGGAGGACTACTGGGGGATATCGAAGCGTTGGCACATCACCATACTTTGCTTGGCTTTTATACTGCCTTCCGCCCTGCGGAGGTGAGTCAAAGCGCGCTGGCTTCTATGGCAGGGACCAGTGTTGAACGCCTTAAATTCCGATTAGGTCTTCCCGCCAGCCGTTTAGGCGCGACTCATCCATTGAAAGCCTGTCCCGTTTGCATGCTGGAAGATCAGCACCGCTTTGGGAATGCCTATTGGCACTTGGAACACCAGTGGCCAGCAGTCTGGGCATGCCTCGCCCATCAGCAGCCACTTTGGTCATGCGCTGCGAAGACAAAAGCTCTCAACAACCTGCAATGGCTGCTTCCTGGGGATATCCAGGAGAAATACTGGAATATCCCGGAGCAAGCCATAAATAGCTGGCACATCCTTGAACGAATGGCAGATTTCGCCAACCAGTGCCAGCAGATCGCTGGTCTACACCTGGACCCGAAGATACTGCGCCAAACCTATCTGGTGGGGCTGAAACAGCGAGGATGGCTAACGCGGTCTGGAATGATCAGGATGATAGAGACGCGAACGAACTTCCTTCACCAGGCCCACGCGCTGGAAGCCATTCCCGGCTTCGAATTCATAGCTTCCGTGCGAGATGAATCGAGCGGTTTCCTGGGCGTATTACTGCGTGCAGTACGCGGCCATAAACACCCAGTCAAACATCTGCTGCTGATGGCATTCCTGTTCAGCAGCTGGCAAATATTTTGGGAGATTTATCAGGCCATGCTGGCTGTAACGGCTAAAAAGCGGTCACAAAACCCACTTACAGACGATGACCCTCGTCGCCAGAGATTGACTGAACTAATAAAACAGGAAGGGCTATCCGTCAGCGAATCGGCCAGACGACTTGGGGTGAAACTGGATCTCGCCTTGTTTTGGGCCAGACAGGATGGCCTGCCCTATCGTCGTCGTCCCCGTGCGATCCACGCAACGTTACTGCCTGTTCTGCATGAGGCATTAAGCACCGGTGAGAACCGAGACGAAGTAGCTAAGCGTGTGGGCATCTCTGTCGATGCTGTGACGCGCTTTCTGAATAGCCACCCTGATCTCAAAACAAGCTGGACCGAAGCCCATCTGGGCAAACAGCGTGAAACTTATCGGGCACATTACCTAGCGATTTTGGCAGAAAACCCGGGAGCCTCGCTGACTTTCCTGCGAACGCTCCCTGGTTGTGGTTACAAATGGCTTTACCGCAATGACCGAGACTGGTTATCCGAACACCTACCCAGCCTTTGGCAAACTAGACCAATGAAGTAACGCCATTCAGCCTCAACCAATCTGGTCATCACCCATCATCATTTTTTTTGCACTTACTCTGGAAAAAAGCATCCAGCTCATCCAGTAAGTTACTCCCCTGCGCGGTTATTGATGCACTTCCGTTTGACTGCAAGTTTTTGTTGGCACGACGTGTCTGACTGACTTTGAACGCCCGCTGATCTTTAGCGACGATATCCCTGGAAGTAGCAGGGGAACGCAGCGAAGAGCTAACTTCACCGCCACTCAGTAGATCGCCATTGTTTCGGCTATGGCCTGTCGCCCATTTGCTCTGGAAGTAGCACCAGTCGATATCGCTGTAAGCATTGAGCCGGACTGCGTCCTTGGCGACAAAAGCATCGATGATCGGCTTCATCTCTTTCAGAAACGGACTGATCTTGGCTGCATTCATTATTATCGCCACAGTCAGAAATTCCTGACCCTGGTGTGCTGCCAGTTGCTGGCTTTCTGCCAGCAGGCGAATCAGCGCAGCAGGAAACCCTCCCGTTAGCCGGAATAACAATTCCTCCACTTCACGAGTGAGCGGCCCGCGTTCAGGCAACAATTGGCAACGCCACAAGCCACGCACCAGTATCCGCCAGCCATCCTCATCCGGCCCCTCCGCAGGATCCAGGCGAATCCTGTCTGTAGCGGCCAGGCGGCGTACAAGTTGCGATGATTTGCCGTCCTTTTCCTCAAAGGTAAAACCTCGTGGGTTGCCAGCCAGCACAATAGGGATACCATTATTCAACAGTTTCATGACGAAGTTTCTGACTCGTTCGGTGATTCCGCTCTTGCCAAAATTGATGTTCTGCACCTCGTCAAAAACGAGTATTCCGCAGAAGTGGGTCTTCAATTTCCGGATAATCTCCGGAATCATTTTGGGAAGATTCAGCCTATCCGGCTGCTCATCAGTACGCTGAAGACAGGTGTCGATTGCACTCCACAGTTCCCGCAAAAGTTCTTCCAGTCCACCCGCCGTGCTCATATCCAGTTTGAGCCAGACTATTTGCGTGACCGATGCCAATTGACTGCCAACCTCTTTAAGTTGAATCGTTTGTGGCAATCTGGAGAGAACACGATCAATAATACGTGTCTTGCCAACCCCGGTGATTCCGGAGATAGAGGTCCCCTCAGCCTGGAATGCATTTGGCTCGGAATAGGTCAACTCCGGGTTAACCATGTTGTGATAGTAGCTTGTCCAGAATTCAGACTTGCGGGGGTCGCGTTGAGCGTAATTTTTTCTCAGAACTGTCAGCAACGTACGTGCCAGTTTCACCGCCGAAGGTGTTGGCACAAAAACCTCGTTCAAATAATTAGGCAAGAGACTGAAATCCCGGCGGGTCTCGCACCAGACAGGATCCCGAAAGGGATCAGCAGCAAGCCATTTGATCATGTCCTCATCATCCTTGATATTTGGAATCCATTTCAGGAGCGGATTACCCTCCTCGGCACCAGTCAGATTAACCTTTTCATGGTTCAGGTCACGCTTCATTGTGAATCACCTTCATCCAACCATTTATCGTAAGGATTGAGTACGTCCTTGTCCTCGCTGAAATCATACTTGGATTCATTTGTCGTCATTGAATCCAATGTGGTGGGTGTATCCTCCTCTTCATTGTTTGTAACCAGCTGAGTGAGGAGTGTGGCAGCTTTCCCCGTTTGTGCGATTTCATCAATGCGATTATTCCGCCTATTTTTCAGTCGAGAACTTTTGCTAGGCGGTTTTGACAGGCGTTTAACAGCCAGATCTTTCTCATCCTGGGCATTTTTTACTACTGCCTCGCGTTCCACTGCCATTTCAATCCGTGATTGCCTCGCTTTTTTTTCCAGCTGCCGGGTCTTTTCACTTAGCCTTCCTTGTGTAAGAAGGATATCTTGCAAGGTGGATTCTTCGAGCTGTGGATCATTGCTAACAAGCTCAAGCGATTGCAGGCCGACTTCCGGATCGAGATACCACACACGGCGCAGATCATATGGATTGTGGTACAGCTGTATACGAAAACTTCCTCTTCTGCGAGCCGTTTCCAACCAGTTATGTTGCTCGGCTATCGGCCCAAGATAACGCAATTCTCTGACGACAATCTCATAACCCCCCGTGGATTCACTCTTGGCAATGAGGTACACACCATCCGCATGCACCACGGCATCGATTATTTGACACAAATTAGTCACCAGGCGATCTTCGTCGCAATCCAGATAGGCGACATACCCTTTTTTACGGGCCCATTGCCAGATACTCATGCGAGTCGGCTGCACACCATCTTGCAACATTTCGGTGCTCAATTGCTTGGGCACCGGATCCTTGGTGTTGTGATGAATTATGGCCCGGATAAGATCAGCCGTGAATTCGTAAATAGTGAGGCAGGCATCCAGGGCAGGATCGGATTCGCCACGCTTGCGGTGCTTGCCGCGGGTGGTGCCGGGGAGCCGGTGGGATGAGGTGGCGTGCAACGCATGATGTTTTCCCTCGACCAATGGCTTAAAATCCCCGCGCCCAGTCTGCACATACTCCAAAGAGGTATTGATACCACTCAGAGCCGTGCGCACGTCATTGCAGTTAAACTCCCCCCGATCAACAAGCAGTGTGTTGAAATGAATTTTGGGAAATGCATCTTCAGTGATCTGGATACCATAGCGAGCGCAATAATCCACCTTTGAACTAGCAGCGTTAAGCATAGCCAGCTTGGCCGCCGCACCATCGACCGACCACCCCACGTAGAGCCCGGCGATTATCCCAGTAAACTCGTCAACAATTATCACCCAAGAACATTTCCCGACATTTTTGCTGCGATCGAACATGGAAATAAGATGGACATCGTTGGATGAGGCATCAGCCTGTCCGATCGCGCCGATTCGTCGCAGCCCTGCCGTTGGCATCCCAGCCATGGGGCGATGATTCATCAGCCAGTCCAATTTATACAAATGCTGTTTACAAGCCTTTTCTCCACCGTCCTGGCGTTCGCCGTGATATTGGAATTGATTGATAGATGGCGCCTCCTCCAAAGAGATCGGGACGGGTTCCGGTTTTCCATCGCGATGTTCCCAACTACTGGTATAGAAGGTTCGTATCATCTTGTCGTAGGCAGCCTCGACACTAACACCCGGAATGACATAAGTTCGCCAACCAAATTGCAGATGGTCAATGTCCTCTCTGGTCAGGGCAAAATTACTGTTGGTATCCCCATTGCGCTTGGCGGCAAGAGTTTTCCTGCCGAGGCTGATCTTTTTCCCAGCTCGATGTTTTCCCTTACCGCCACAACGTGTAGTTTGTGGCAGGATAGCCGAAACGACTGAGCCTGCTGCCCAGTACCGATATAACGCCAGATAGACACTCTGCTTGCTGACGCCAAATTCGCGGACGCTAAGCATAACTAGGCTATTCAGTGTACATAACCCACAAAAATAGCGTTCTTCCTGAGACACGATCGGCTCGATGATTGACCACCAGCGGTTGCGATAAGCCACAACAAACGGCGGATAACCCGGCTTCCTGGAAGGATAGAGGCCTGCAAGCTGTGCTTCGCCCATTAACGAACGGGGATCTGGTTTCAATGTGCTGCTCTTGGCTTCTCCACGTTTCAGCGCCGATTGTATTAAGTCGAATGAAAATAAACACGGAGAATTGCGCTTTGTCTGATTGATCGGGATCAGCACTATCTGGTCGTTTTTCGCATTAATCCAGAGCACTCTCACCAGTTCTTCCATGGGGAAAATTCCAGGTATGCTCAAAATCTGGTTACGCAAGAGTTCAGTCATGGCTGCCTCCCAGAATCTGTTCGGCGCTTTGTTTCACCCACGCAAAATCTGTCAGTTTGGCGGGACGCCTCATGATGATAGGGTGCCGCAAGTCAATGGGAATATGCCGCCACCACAGGCCGTGATTAAAAAGAGCATTTGCCTGATTATCATCGAGATTCAGCTTTGATGCGGTCATCTGCCGCGCTTTACCAACAGGTAGACCAGCGCGTAGCAGCTCGGTAATGGCGCCACAATAGGCTACAACAATTCCTTTAGACAAGCTGTCTGGCAAAATTGAGGCTGGAAAAGCCAGCTCCAGATTCTCCCGCAAAGCACTGGAAATTTCACCATTGGATAGCAGCAGCCAGCGTATACCCAGTTCTTTGGCATAGGCCATCTCCAGGATCAACCTTTCTTTGACGCGCGGCTTGGCAGCAACCTTGCCGTTCACTATGTCAGCAGGCTTTGCGGCAATGGCAACAGCCTTCAACATGCCGTCATGGAATACAGTGAGCATCAAATCCGTGGTGGCGAAATAAGGGATATTGCTGCCCGCAAAACGTCCGTGAGCGATACCCAGCTCCTTGGCAATCGCCAGGGTACCGCTACTGCTTGGCAACCGAATCTGTTCCATCTCGGTTCGTCCTGACAGTGGGTGAGAATGCGGAAATGGCCAAAGGGGAAACTGCTCGCGCAGATCCTCCACCCCAAGCCACATGACCCACAAGGCTATATGCCATTCGTTGCGAGACAGGAAGTGGCCGTGGCGCCCCAGTATAGGCAGGTGCCGATAGTTCATATTTCCGTTCGAAGGAGAGCCACGTCTGGATATGATTAACCAGGGCTGATAATCAGCGCCATGTCCCATACCGCGTCCTGATTTGATCTGGTCGCGCAGATTTTTTTCGATAGTATTCATTAAGAAAGTCCTTTTCGTGAGGTGAAAATACCCGGACAGGCGCCAAAGGCTTTAGTCCGGCACAGAAAAGACCTAACCCCGTTAACATCCCAATAGGGCGAGTGCTCCCCTCAGTAAAAACACAGAGTTTCAGCTGATGACAAAATAGGGCGAAAAGGGGCTTGACTTCGAAATGAAACAGCAAGATACTTACGTTACAAGTTCGTTAGTATTTTTCTGGATTCAGACGAAGCCGGTCAGGCCTTTATGGTTTGGTTGGCTTTTGTTTTTCCAGGGTGGGCATTCTCCTTAATTTACTGAAGTTGATTATTCGGACGCTGGCGCAATACGCGACAGATCCCTCTCCAGAATTGCCCAACTTCCCAAGCTGGGCAATTCCACGCATTGCGTTAACCGGACAAATTCTCGTCGCAACGAAAGCGGCATTCCATCAGGAAACCGCAGCACCCCTCGGCTGAATTCAGCGGCTTCAAGCAAGGCCACAACCTCACTTTCTGAAGCACCCAGTGCAATACTCAATCGGCCCAGCCATGTTGAACTTGGAATCTTGGTACCACGTTCAATCTGGCTGATGAACGCGCGTGTACAGCCCATCTGAACCGCGATATCCGCCTGCCGCAAGCCATGCTGCCTGCGCAGTTTGCCCAGTAGTGAGCCAAAGCTGAGTAGTTTTTCAGAGGAAAGCATGTGCATCCGGGAAATCTAATTTGGTAACAAAACAACTATAATACCAGCCAGATAAAATGTCTATTTGTTCTTTTATTACAATATGTTATTTCGGGCGATCGCCCGGTTTTTTTCGGGCGATCGCCCGATTTTTTTGTGTATATTTTTCACCTGTTGAAAAATCGATCACCATGGAAATACCTTTTTAATGAAAAACACAATGCGCAAAGCATAAGAATAAAGAATTTTAGTGCTATGATTACCCTGCATAAAGGGAGGGTCATAGCGCATCTACAGCGTGGCCCAATAATAAGTATTTTTGAGTCTGGTACCTGGCAAAATATGCCATGCTGGGCTCAGGTATGTCTGCTCGTCAGGCACTACCCCATAGGAAAACGGATGGCGAAGAAAGCTGCAAAGAACAACGACAGTTCTGCAACCATCGGCTTCGAGGCCAAACTCTGGCTCGCTGCCGACAAGCTCCGAAACAACATGGACGCGGCGGAATACAAGCACGTTGTCCTTGGCCTCATCTTCATCAAATATATTTCGGACGCTTTTGAGGAAATGCGCGCCAAGCTGCTTGAGGGTAAAGGTGACTACGAAGGCGCCGACCCCGAGGACGCTGATGAATACAAAGCTGAAAACGTTTTCTGGGTGCCCAAGGAAGCACGCTGGTACGAGCTTCAGGCGGCAGCCAAGCAGCCCACCATCGGTAAGGTGGTGGACGACGCCATGGTCGCCCTCGAACGCGATAATCCGCGCCTCAAAGGCGTGCTCCCGAAAGATTATGCCCGCCCTGCGCTCGACAAGCACCGCCTCGGCGAGCTCATCGATCTAATCGGCACCATCACGCTTATCGCCACCGCTACAGAGGGCGAGGATGCCAAATCCCACCGCTCGGTTGATCTGCTTGGCCGCGTTTATGAATACTTCCTCACCCGCTTTGCCAGTGCAGAAGGCAAGAACGGCGGCCAGTTCTACACTCCTAGTTGCATCGTTCGTACCATCGTCGAAATGCTTGCCCCTTACAAAGGACGTGTCTACGACCCCGCTTGTGGTTCCGGTGGTATGTTCGTGCAGTCTGAAAAATTCGTCGTTGAACACGGCGGTCGCATCGGCGATCTCAGCATCTACGGCCAGGAGAGTAACGCCACCACGCGCCGTCTGGCGATCATGAACCTCGCCATTCGCGGGATTGAAGCGGATTTCGGCCCGGAGCAGGCCGACACCTTCCGGCGCGATTTGCACAAAGACCTCAAGGCTCAGTTCGTCATCGCCAACCCGCCTTTCAATGACTCCGACTGGCACCGCGTGGATGATGACGTGCGCTGGCAATACGGCGTGCCACCCAAGGGCAACGCCAACTTCGCCTGGGTGCAGCATTTCATCCATCACCTCGCACCCGACGGCTTCGCCGGCTTTGTGCTCGCCAACGGGAGCATGTCCTCCAACCAGTCCGGCGAAGGTGATATCCGCAAAGCCATTATCGAGGCGGACCTGGTGGACTGCATGGTGGCGCTGCCCGGCCAGCTCTTCTACAGCACGCAAATTCCGGTCTGCCTGTGGTTTCTCACGAAAAGTAAAAATGCCCGAACGGTTGGGCATCCCGATGACGATGTGCCGGATTTTCTGCGCGACCATCGACGCGAAACGCTCTTCATTGATGCGCGAAAAATGGGCACGCTCATTGACCGTGTGCATCGTGAACTGACAGAAGAGGACATTAAAAAGATCGCAGAAACTTACCACGCATGGCGTTCCGACGATCTGGCGTGGCGAGGCGCGGCAAATACGGCTGGATACACACTGCCCGCTGAACCTGGGTCGGGCTACCAGAATATTCCCGGTTTCTGCAAATCCACCACTACCGCAGAAATCGCCGCCCATGGTTACGTCCTCACACCTGGCCGTTATGTCGGCGCCGAGGAGGTCGAAGACGACGGCGAACCCTTCGAGGAAAAGATGGCGCGCCTCGTGGCCGAACTGAATGAGCAATTCGCTGAGTCCGCAAAACTAGAGCAGACCATCAAGGTGAACCTGAGGGGGTTAGGATATGACAGGTGAGTGGGCAGGGACAATTCTCGGCGAGCTGATCAAAGCCGGTGATGCTCACCTTCAAACCGGGCCGTTCGGAACGGCATTGAAGGCTGCGGAATACTCGGCAGAAGGTGTTCCGCTCATTTCAGTTGGTGAAGTCCGGCAGGGCCACTTTGAAGTTAGTGACAAAACGCCTCGTGTTAGTAAAGAAACCACGAAACGGCTTCCAAAGTTCATCTTGGAAATTGGCGACATCGTGTTTGGCCGCAAAGGGGGCATCGACCGTAACGCAATTGTCCACCCGCAGCAGCAGGGCTGGTTCTTGGGTTCGGACGGTATTCGCCTTCGTCTTTCTGAGAAGTACAGCAGTCTGTTCTTTAGCTATCAGATGCGCAGTCCCGCCACCCGCGCGTGGCTTCTACAAAACTGCGAAGGTACAACTATGCCATCGCTAAATCAGCAGATTCTTGGCCGTGTTCCCATCGTGCTTCCACCCATCACCGAACAAAAAGCCATAGCGCACATCCTCGGGGCGCTGGACAACAAGATAGAGTTGAACCGGCGAATGAACGTGACGTTGGAGGCGATGGCGCGGGCGCTGTTCCAGAGCTGGTTTGTCGATTTCGACCCCGTCCGCGCCAAACTCGACGGGTGCGAACCTGCTAGACTGGATGCATATACCGCTGCTCTTTTCCCCGCATATTTCCAAGACTCCCCCCTCGGCCATATCCCACAGGGGTGGGAAATTTCCACGATAGGAACGAAACTTTCTACTGTGCTCGGCGGCACTCCTTCGCGCGAGAAGCCAGAATATTGGACGGGGGGCACTGTGGCTTGGATCAACTCCGGAAAGACGAATGAATTTCGGATCACCGCCCCTTCGGAAATGATCACAAGGGAAGCGCTGGAGAATTCATCAACGAAGCTTTTGCCGCGCCGAACCACTGTTCTCGCAATTACAGGAGCCACATTGGGCCAAGTAAGTATCACGGAAATTGAGTGTTGTGCGAACCAATCCGTGGTTGCCATCCCGGCGTCCGAAGAATTCCCCACTGAATTCATTTACCCTTGGATTCAGGAGAACATAGAGAAACTCATCTCCTCACAGACAGGTGGTGCCCAGCAGCACATCAACAAAGGGAACGTCAACGAACTCGTTCTACTCTGTCCCGACCACCAAGTCATGAATGCCTATCTGACAAAAGCGAAACCACTCTTCGACCAGATCGCCGCCAACTGCTTCCAATCCCGCACCCTCGCCACCCTGCGCGATGCGCTGCTTCCCAAGCTCGTTTCTGGCGAGTTGCGGACAAGGCCTTCAACCACGTTAGTACAAGGGGAGGCTTTTTGAGCGCCGAAGCCACACTCTTACCGAAAGAAGTAGCAGCATTGGTTCATCACATCGAACTGAATCGCTCGGGTTGGTGGGACAAAGTGGTTCAACGGCTCACGTTAGCCGCTGTGTGGTGGTCAGATCATCCAGCGAGCGTCAATGAAATCAAAAAAACACTGTTACAGGAGTTCAAACTGTCGTTGAGCCATGACAAACTACGTGCAGTGCTCAGTGTTTTGGAGAAGCAAGACCTCTTGGTCGCGCTTCACGAAGGGCAATACCGCATTCCGGATGCACAACGTTTAGTGTTTGAGCAGGATATCGCAGCGGCTGAGAAAGTCGAATTAAATGCGCGCGAGTTCTTTTGCAAACTTGCGAGTGAGCTTTGCGCAGGCATCGACGCAATTAGTGTCTGGAGCGCATTTCAGACGGAGTTACTGACACCACTCATTAAAGAGCTTGGTGCCAACGCATACCACCTTATTACTGGCGAAAGTCTGCATGTAAACCATAATTTAGTTAATTATTTCTTAAAGAAATTTAAGCCGGAATTTCATTCAGGCTTAAGAGAACTTGTAACCAGTTTTCTGGACCCAAAGCAAGATGAAGTGCGCGCGCATGTCAGCCGCATGCTGCATGCACGCTTTTGCGTGGAGGCCGGAGGGCTTCCAGAGTCCGCAATTCAGAAACTAAGTGCCACCGTCAGCAAACAAGCTAAGTTTCGAGTATTTGTAGACACTAACCTCTTGTTTTCACTGCTTGAATTGCACGAGAATCCTTCGAATGACGCCGCACGTGAGCTCCTTGAGCTGATCACGCAGCTGAAATCTAACCCCAAGGTACAGCTATTCATCGTTCCAAGGACGATTGAGGAAGCAAAAACGTCGATTGCCTCGGCAAAGTATCGCCTCTCAGGAATTCCCGCTGGCGAAAATTTTACTCAAGCTGCCTTGAACGTAGGCGTCTCGGGAATGGTGGAGAGGTTCCTATCTGAGCGTCTGCGCCGTGGTGGTAAGTTAACTACCGAAGACTGGTTCGACCCATATCTAAATGATTTCGTGACGATTGCACGTGGGAAAGGGGTGGAATTCTTTAATGAAAGCCTTGACTCATATGCGATTCGGCAAGATGTTATCGACGATATTCTTTATGTCCAGGATTCTGAGAAACGATTTGACGAAGGCAGGAGGAAATCTTACCAAAAAGTGGCGCACGATATGATCCTGTGGCACTTTGTTAGCGACCAACGCCCATCCTACATCGAATCCCCAATCGATTCTCGGGATTGGATCCTCACCGTCGATTACCGACTGATTGGTTTTGATGAATATAAACAGAAGAATTCAGGATCGAAGATACCTCTTTGCCTCCATCCAACCTCGCTAATTCAGCTTCTACAGTTTTGGGTACCCCGTACCAAAGAATTTGAGGAAGCCATGCTTGGTAGCATGCGCCTCCCATTCTTATTTCAAGAGTTTGACGCTGAAGGAGAACGCACCAGCCTAAGAATCCTCAAGGGTCTTGGGCGATTCGAGGGGCGCGACGATATTTCCGTGCAAACGTTAACCAGCGTCATCCTCAATGACGGGTTGCGTGCTCGGCTTCCATCCAAAAAAACGGGGGACGGGGAGGCCGAGATTGCTTACATACGCGATGCCCTCGTCGAAGAGATGAAGGCACGCACTACTGCTGAAGCCAATAAGGCGCAACAGTTGCAGACTATTGTGAACGAAAAGGAGGCTGCACTTAATGCACTAGATGCCAGTGAGCGATTGAAGACTGCGGAAGTCATTAGGTTAAACAAAAAAATTGAAGAGAAAGAAACTCGAGAGAAAGCAACAGATGAAAGACTCACCACGCAAGGCGCTGAAATTGAAGAACTGAAAACACAATTGAAGCGTACCGATGAGAACAATAGGCAGCGCTTCGCCCTATTCGCCTATTTTGGACTGCTCTCATTGGTGCTTCTGGGTGCGGGTGTTGCCGCATGGCAAGCGGATCGATTGTTTCCTGATTGGGCAAAATTCATCGGGAAAAATCCCCTCAGGGGGCTGGTGGCTGTTCTCGTGTTCGTAGTTGGTCACCTGCTGCTAGAGTACTGGTCGAGAAGAAATCAGCGGATTGCGCAGCTCTGGTTCTTGAAGCAGATTGGAAGGTTTAGGAGGTGGCTATGGGCATTGGTGGTTTTGAGTTTTATGCTTGGGGTGATCGGCAACCTATACGCCAATCAGATACAGAAACAGATTGATCAGGAACAGAGCGCCCTATCCAGTCCAGAACGTAGGCCTTCACCCGTTTATGTTCCAGACTCTAAAAAGACGCCAAGCCTGAACTAATGCGAGATTTCACCAAATTCATCGTAGAAGACTTCACCTATAACAAATGCTATGACACGCTTCAGACACGTTCCATTCTGGGCATGATTTTCATTTAGACGCAAATCGCCAATGCCCACACTCAATGAATCTATCGTAGAAGACGCTGCCTTGACCTGGTTCGAGGAGTTGGGCTACACCATCAGCCACGGCCCACACATGGCCCCAGGCGAGCCCGCGACGGAAAGGGATTCGTTTAACGATGTGGTACTGACAGGGCGGCTGCGCGAGGCCATTTGGCGGTTGAATCCGGCCATCCCGGAAGAGGCGCGCGAGGATGCGCTTCGCAAGATACTGCGGGTTGGAACGCCTTCGCCAACGCAGACCAACCGAAACTTTCACGCCATGCTGCGCGATGGGGTGCCGGTGGAATACCAGCGTGCTGATGGCAGCATCGCGGGCGATCATGCGCGGCTGATGGATTTCGATAACGCCAAGAACAATGACTGGCTGGCGGTGAACCAGCTCACAGTGATCGAAGGTCAAAATAATCGTCGGCCTGACATCGTGGTTTTCGTCAACGGCTTGCCACTGGCGGTGATCGAACTGAAGAACGCGGCGGATGAGGATGCAACGATCTGGTCGGCGTTCAATCAACTGCAAACCTACAAGCAGCAAATCGGCAGTCTGTTTCACTATAACGAAGTGATGGTGGTGTCCGATGGCACAAATGCGCGTATCGGCTCGCTCACGGCGAATCAGGAATGGTTCAAGGTGTGGCGCACGATAGACGGCGAGGGCGATGCACCGAAGACTGCGCTGGAGTTGGACGTGCTGGTGCGCGGGGTGTTCGAGCCGCGCCGCTTCCTCGACCTGCTCCAGCATTTCATCGTCTTTGAGGAAGACACGGACAGCGACCGCCTTCACAAAATCATCGCAGGCTATCATCAATTTCATGCGGTGAATGCAGCCGTAGAGGAAACGGTGCGCGCAAGCAGCATGGCAGACGAGAGCCATCTGCGCCAGGACCTCGGCACCTATTGGGCAGGCAGAATGCACGGCGGCAAGCCGGGCGACCGCCGCGCTGGGGTGGTGTGGCATACACAGGGCTCTGGAAAGAGCTTCTCCATGCTCTTTTACGCCGCGCGTGTCGTGCGGCATCCGGCGATGCAGAATCCCACACTGGTTGTGCTTACTGACCGCAATGATCTCGACGACCAACTCTTTGGCCAATTCCTGCGCTGCCACGAATTACTGCGCCAGATGCCGGTCCAGGCTGAGAGTCGTGAGAAGCTGCGCGATCTACTACAAGTGGCTAGCGGCGGCGTGGTTTTTACTACCATCCAGAAATTCATGCCGGACAAGGGCGAGAAAATGCCCGAGCTGTCGCCACGGCGGAACATCGTGGTGATCGCCGATGAAGCCCACCGCAGCCAATACGACCTGATTGACGGTCTGGCGCGCAACCTGCGGGATGCGCTGCCAAATGCGTCTTTTATCGGTTTTACCGGCACGCCTGTCGAGAAGAACGATGCCAACACACGGGCGATCTTTGGTGATTACATCAGCATCTATGATATCCAGCGCGCCGTGGCGGATAAAGCAACGGTGCCAATCTACTATGAGAGCCGTATCGCCAAGCTGGCGCTGAACCAGGCCGCGCTGCCGAAGATCGACGAAGAATTCGACGAGATCACTGAGGGCGAAGAAGAAGACAAGAAACAGAAGCTCAAATCCAAATGGGCCGCACTAGAGGCGCTGGTTGGTGATCCAAAACGTATCTCGCTCATTGCAGAAGATCTCGTGCAGCACTATGAACGCCGCCTGGAAGCCATGGATGGCAAGGCGATGGCTGTGTGCATGAGCCGTCGTATCTGCGTGGACCTCTACAATGCCATCATTAAGCTTCGCCCCGACTGGGCTAGTGCCAAGGACGACGATATCGAGGCTGAGAAAAAGCAGGCGTGCTTGGTGAAGATTATAATGACCGGCAGCGCTGATGATGGCCCTGACTGGCAACCACATATTCGCAACAAGCCGCGCCGGCGCGAACTGGCAACCCGCTTCAAGGACAGCAAAGACCCGTTTCGCATCGTCATCGTGCGTGATATGTGGCTGACGGGCTTCGACGCGCCCTGTCTGCACACAATGTATGCCGATAAACCAATGCGCGGCCACGGCCTGATGCAGGCAATAGCACGGGTTAACCGTGTATTCCGCGATAAACCCGGTGGCTTGGTGGTGGATTACCTGGGCCTCGCCGATCAGCTAAAGCACGCCCTCGCCACCTATACCGAAAGCGGCGGCCAAGGCAGCCCGAGCATTGATACCGCCCAGGCCATCGCGGTAATGCAAGAGAAACACGATGTAGCCTGTGCCATCATGCACGGTTTCATCTGGGATAACTGGACGATTGGCACTTCCGCTGAACGTTTAGGATTGATTCCCGCTGGACAAGAACATGTGTTGCAGCAAGAAGAAGGAAAACAGCGCTTCGTACAAGTGGTGACCGATCTCTCCCGTACCTTTGCGCTGTGCGCAGCGACAGATGAAGCCATTGAGTTACGCGACGACATCGCTTTCTTCCAGGCCATCAAGGCCCAGCTCGCAAAAACCTCCGGCACACAACGTCCACCTGAAGAACTTGACCATGCCATCCGCCAACTCGTGTCTACGGCGATCATGGCCGACGAAGGCATCATCGATGTCTTCACCGCCGCTGGATTGAAAAAACCAGATATATCAATTCTCTCGGAACAGTTCCTCACCGAAGTGCGGGGACTAAAACACAAGAACGTTGCCGCCGAATTACTTGCCAAGCTGCTTAAGGATGAGATCAAGCTACGTTCAGTGCGCAATCTTGTACAAAGCCGCCAGTTCAGCGAGATGCTCAAGAGCACGCTCAACGCCTACCACAACCGAGCCATTGCAACGCAGGAAGTGATCGAGGAGCTCATTAAGCTTGCCAAGCAGATGAGTGAAGCAAACAAGCGCGGCCAAGATCTCGGCCTGAACGACGATGAGATCGCCTTCTACGATGCCCTAGCCGCTAACGAAAGCGCGGTGATAGCTATGGGCAATGATGAATTGAAAGTCATTGCCGCCGAACTCGTGACCCAAGTGCGCAAGAGCGTGACCATCGACTGGTCCGTCCGAGAAAGTGCAAGAGCCAGAATCAAAGTAATGGTGAAACGTATCCTGAAAAAGCACGGCTTCCCACCGGACTTGCAAGAGGAAGCGACGAAAACTGTTCTGGCACAGGCGGAGTTGCTATCGGCAATGTGGGCGGCAGCATAAATGTGGAAGTGTAGTTTTTTTATGAGGATCGCCATTCATAATTGCAAATCGTAGTCGTAGTTATTAATTGATCACCGCAATTTTTCCACTACAGATTGTGCGTTCATAAAAAAAGGGGTTCGAAGATAAACTTCGCACCCCTTAATTACATCATTTGTTCAAAACTTTATTGTTTGGGTTGCCCCGAAATTACCTCAAAAGTTCAAAACTTTATTCTTCTGTTCAAAACTTTATTACCACGAAACAACAAATCAGAATTAAGCAAAGTTCTTTGCTACGAAATCCCAATTTACCAAGTTGTTCATGAATGTCTCAACGAACTTTGGACGCATATTGCGGTAATCGATGTAATAAGCATGTTCCCAAACATCAACGCACAATAATGCTTTGTCGGCTGTAGTCAACGGTGTACCGGCAGCGCCCATGTTGACGATATCAACAGAGCCGTCAGCTTTCTTTACCAACCATGTCCAGCCTGAACCGAAGTTGCCAACAGCTGATGCCTGGAAAGCTTTTTTGAATTCATCCACTGAACCCCATTTTGCCTTGATTGCGTCAGCCAGTGCGCCGGTAGGTTCACCGCCGCCATTTGGCTTCATGCAGCTCCAGAAGAATGTGTGGTTTGAAACTTGCGCAGCATTATTGTAAATACCGCCAGCTGGCGCTTTCTTGACAATGGCTTCCAGATCCAGGTTCTCGTATTCGGTTCCCTTGATCAGGTTGTTCAGGTTTGTGACATAAGCCTGATGATGCTTGGCATAGTGGTACTCAAATGTTTCCTTGGACATATGTGGCTGTAGTGCGTCCATGGCGTAAGGCAGTTCTGGTAACTTATGTTCCAATTGAATTCTCCTTTAATCAACATAAAAACCGGGATAAACCCGGTACGAGGCAAAATAGTTAACTTCAAATTATATACTAGCCTATTGGCTGCAACAATAGTTGACTGAATTCATCATGTATTCCACTTTCCGCTTGTATCTTGCCATTTAACTATGACACAACCATTAAATAGAGCAGCAGCAGGTTAATCACGATTGAAACAGTGGCTACAGCCTGCCATGTCCGCATGGGGTTTCTTCCTGCCAGCGGTGTACGTTGCGGTGCCAGCAGAGGATTAAACTCCCCGCGTTCCAAGGCAATTAAAAATTCATCAGTGGTTTCAAAGCGCTGATTGATATCTTTTGCTACGGCTTTCAGCAGTATATTTTCCAGCCATTGGGGAATATCCGGTCGATAACGGGTGGGGGGCACCGGCTCACCAAAGCGGGGATGCTGAAACGGTTCGATTTCGCCGTATGGATACTTGCGCGTTAACAGGTAGTAGAGGCTGACACCCGCTGCATAGATGTCTGTTTGCACCGTAGCTGGCTCCCCGACAAATAGCTCTGGTGCCATATAACTCGGTGTGCCCGCATTGCCTTCAACCTTCTCGGAGATCATACTGGGATTCAGCGCTACGCCAAGATCCAGTATCCGCAGCTTGCCATCTTCGCCACTGTGTAAATTATCCGGCTTGATATCACGATGAATGATATTGAGGCGATGCAGTGCACTCAACCCTTTCATCAGGCGAATGCCTATCTGCGAGGTATCTGCGATGGAAAAGTGTTGCCCACTATCAATCTTTTGCTGAAGGGTAGCACCTTCGTGAAAAGTCATGACATAGTACAAATAGTGACGATTTTCAGATGAAAGCGGAATGATTTGCGGAAAATAATGAGCTAAAACGCGTTTTGCCAGCCACTCTTCGCTGATCAAACCATTACAGCTTTCTGGATCATCCTTGAGTATGGGTTGCAACGTTTTCAGCACGAGGATCTGGTTGCTGACGCTATGCTTTACTTTATACAGCAGTGTTGCGCGCGAGTCGTGTATGACTTCCAGCACTTCAAACTCGTCGATTTGTTGCCCGGGCTTGAGGCGAGGAGGTACGGGCAGATCACGTCCTTCAGCCAGTAAATCCAGCAGGTTTTCATCTGGCAGTTTATTGACCCGTACAACTAACGCCGTGGCGTTGTCATGCCCGCCTTTGGTAAGCGCCTCATTGACCAGTTGGTCGGCCGCTCGCTGGGGGTCCTGGTGCAAATGCAGCAGTTCATGAATAACCTTGTCGCCCAAAGGTTCCCATACACCATCTGAAACCAGCAGGTAGCAATCCCCTTCCTGCAACTCACCATCTGCATAATCCATGACCAGATGCTGATCCAGCCCGATCGCGCGCTTTAACACGTGGCTCATGTCCGGGCGATCCCATACATGATCCGTTGTCAGTCTTTCCAGCTGTTGCCCGCGTAACCGGTAAACACGGCTATCACCAATATGAGCAGTGTAAAAACGATTACCACGTAGCACCAGCATGCTCAAAGTGCATGCCATACCTGCAAGTTCACGGTGAGAAGCACCTTGAGCAAGTAACCAGCGATTGATCGCGACCAGCAATTTATCTAACGCAAAGGGGATTTCCCAGGTATCGGGAGTTGCATAATAATCTGACAGTACGCCACGCACGGCAAATTCCGACGCTTCACGCCCGCCATTCCCACCACCCACACCATCTGCCACCGCCAGAATCGCGCCTTTTGTGGTGAGCTGACTATCATCCGGAGTAACGATTCCGCAATAATCTTCATTGCGGTCACGCGGTCCTGTTTGACTTGATTGCCCAACACTGATTTCTAACGGCATGATGTTTGAGGTTTATAAAGGCAAAATAAAATACAGATTAGCAGGGTTTCCTTGATTCAAGAATACCCTGCTAATCCGGGAGGAGAATTTGTTTAAATTTTTGCAGAGGTTAAATGTGCAGCGCCCCAAGTGGTACGCCAGCGTGTTTTCACTCTCAGCAATCCCACCAGCGCAAGTACGGCCAATGCAGCAAAAATCAGGAAGCCGATCTGATAACTGCCTGTGGCCTGTTTTGAATAGCCCAGACTGGAAGCAAGATAAAATCCACCAACACCCCCCGCCATACCGACCATGCCGGTCATTACACCAATTTCCTTGCGGAAGCGTTGAGGCACCAATTGAAATACCGCACCATTGCCCATGCCCAGTGACAGCATCGCGCCTACAAACAGGGCAAGTGCAACATATTGGCTGCTTGGTCCGGCACTCACCGATACCAGAAAGATAGCTGCCAATGTGTACATAACCAACAGGGATCGTATACCTCCTACGCGATCTGCAAATGCACCACCCATGGGTCGCACCATCGATCCGGCAAAAACGCATGCAGCGGTAAAATAGCCGGCAACAACAGGGCTGAGACCATACTGATCATGGAAATAAATTGTCAGAGAAGATGCGAGGCCAACGAAGCCACCAAATGTCACGCTATAAAAGAACATGAACCACCATGCATCTTTATCTTTCAACACTTCCATGTACTGGCTCATTGATTTAGCTGGTGGGCATTCCGGGCTGTCTTTAGCCATCAGCATATATACAGCAAATGCTACACCCAGCGGAATCATGGCCAATCCGAATACATTGTTCCATCCGTACCAGACTGCCAGCGTAGGAGCAAACAAGGCAGCCAGAACTGTTCCGGAGTTACCTGCACCCGCAATACCCAGTGCCGTACCCTGATGCTCTGGAGGATACCAGCGTGATGCCAGCGGTAGTGCTACAGCAAACGAAGCTCCCGCAAATCCGAGAAACACGCCAAGCAATAGAATTTGCTGGTAGCTGTGTATGCCAAGCTGCCAGGCTACACCTAATGCGGACAGTACAATGACCTGCCCGATGATGCCTGCCATTTTTGGTTTCAAATGATCAACCAGTATCCCCATGACGAATCGCAACAATGCACCTGCCAGAACAGGCGTTGCGACCATCAGCCCTTTCTGGGCGGGAGAGAGTTGCAGGTCTGCGGCAATTTGCACACCCAGCGGGCCCAACAACACCCAAACCATAAAAGACAGGTCAAAGTAGAAAAACGCTGCAAATAGTGTAGGCGGATGCCCGGCTTTCCAAAAACTCGTTTTCATCATAACTCCTTAAACTTCCATGAAGACAACACCGTCTTCCACCTTGGTTGGGTAAGTGGCTACACAGCCTTCATCAGGCTCCATCACTTTGCCATCGTTCAGGCAGATATTCATGCCATGCAACGGGCAAGTCACTTTATTGCCGGACACAATACCTTGCGATAAGGGGCCACCTTTATGGGGGCATTTATTATTTACGGCAAAGACATCATCGCCATCAGTACGGAAGATCGCAATATCCACGCCGCCATGAGTGACTACTCTTGCGCCTAATTTAGGGACTTCATTCAAAGGTACCACTTTCATCCATGTAGCCATATTTTTTTCCATCCAATACAAATAGTTAAATTTAAATCTATCTTTCTAGTGCGTATTTGGCAACACACCCACCTGAGGCATATTAGCCAGGCCGGTTTCACGTGCATGCTCTTCAAAACCCCGATTTTTCCAGAAAAATGCACCAGGCATAGTGGTAGGTATAACCAGTACGTAAAATAATGCGCGACCCACCATTGCCGTTGCCAGAATGATGGCTGCAACACTCGCCCAGGCTATCAGCCCGGCCATCCCAGCTGGTTGGGTCACGCTCAGAAAGATCACCATAAAAGCACTAAAAATCAAACCCAGATTACGTGCATGATAGCTCTTGCCAAAAGAAGTGGTTTGTTCAAGCTGGGAGGCTGATGCTTCCCCGCCGCTACGCTTCAGATAATTGGCATGCGCCACCAGCCCTGCACCTTCCATGATAAGCCCCAGCACCACCGGTACTGCCAGCACTGAAAGCAGATGAGTGTAAGACTGCCCTGCATTTAACAACACAGCTGCATAGGTCATTCCCACTACCAGGCTACCCAAAACAAGCGTATTACCGTAGAAAGA
Organism: Sulfurirhabdus autotrophica; assembly: GCF_004346685.1. NCBI lineage: Bacteria > Pseudomonadati > Pseudomonadota > Betaproteobacteria > Nitrosomonadales > Sulfuricellaceae > Sulfurirhabdus > Sulfurirhabdus autotrophica. The sequence continues at coordinate 12,569 of NZ_SMCO01000027.1, read as the reverse complement.
GGTAAAGACTTGCCAGTGATTCCAGAACGGACGCGCCTTGATTCGGTAAATGCGGTTCATGGCATAGATAGCCAGTGGCCCGGTGACCACTGCGAACCAGCCACTCAGCATTTGCAACCCTTGTACGATATTTTCCGGCAACCAGCTCACCAGACCAGGGAAAATACTTAACACAGTATATAACCCAAGGCCATTGTAAAACAGGGCCAAGGCAGCCACTTCCCGGCTGACCGGCGAATAACGCAGATTGTTGAACGCACGATAAAAACGGTGTGGCTTTCCGAGATGAGAAGTAGACAATGCCAAAGCAAATGTCTCCAGGCCCAGCAACGAAATCAGCAAAGCCGAATGAACATTTGGGTATGCTGAAGCCGACAGCACTTCCAGGCCAAACAATGGGCCTAAAAATAATGCCAGAAATCCGCCTACTACCGCCTGGGATATCAGTGTAAATATCACCAGCGGGTCTTCGCGTGAGCGTAATTTTTTCAGACTCCAGAGCATTTGCGAATTTTTAACCGCTACCACTGGTTGATGAAATCCTCCATCCTGAACATCTTTAACGTACTTCAGTGGCATGCTATCGGTACGGTGCATTTCACGCGGTAATGATTTCTTTTGTTCAAACCGGATATTGGGATGGGTAATATCGGTTGAAGGGAAACCGGGAATACTGAGTTTTGCCTGCTCCCTGTTTTCCGGAGTGGATTCGATCACGCCAAAATCCAGCGCGCCCCCCAGACAGGCCGCAGCACAAGCTGGCTTAAGCCCCACTTCCAGGCGATCAACACACATATTGCATTTAGATACCTGACCCTTGACAGGGTCAAGTTGCGGTGCATTGTACGGACACACCCAAGTGCAATAACCGCAACCAAAACAAATATCCGGGTCTTGCAACACCGCACCGTATTCAGCAAATTTGGTATAGGCACGAGTCGGACAGCCTTTCAGACAAACCGGGTCATCGCAATGGTTACAGGCCATGGAAATATTGACCCTTTTGAAATCTGGATATGTTCCCCCTTCCACATAGCCCACGGAACGGAAGCTGATATGCGCCGGCAGATCGTTCTTTTCACTGCAAGCGGCTTCGCAAGCATGACAACCAATGCAATTATCAGCCGAAAAATGGAAGCCGTGTTGCTTGTAGCGATCAGGATTGGTTCCGATTCCCGCATCACCATTAATATTTAAACTTTTTCCGGCAAGCTCATCATCTTCATCTACAAGCTGAATCGCTTTGCCGTGTTGATTGACGCTAGAGCACTTTCCTTGCGGCAAAAATGCATATTCTGGTTCATTTGCACGTACATTAAACATAAATATCCCTGACTAGAATGTGCGTGACGCAACGTTGGTTGATGCAGCTGTCTGTTGACACACAGCCGGTTCAATTTTAACCGCGCACTGCTTGAATGCAGGCTGGCGAGAATGAGGATCCAGCAGCCCCAGCGTCAAACGGTTAACACATTCATGAAAATGGAATGGAATAAACGCCATATTGGGTGGCACACGCTGGGTGAGTTGCACCATTACCACGGCATCGCCACGACGTGAGATCAGCCTTGCATAACCCATGTGTTCAATACCCAGTTTTTTTGCAGCATCCGGATTCATTTCCATATACGGAGTCGGGCTGAATTTATTCATATTTCCGATTTTTCCGGTACGGGTACGGGTGTGGAAATGTTCCACTACCCGGCCTGAATTCATCCAGAAGGGATAGTCGTCATCGGGCCGTTCGTTATTGTCGATGAACGGCAAGGGAATCAGCTTGGCCTTTCCATCCGGGTACTGGAAAACACCATCAGTATACAAACGCGGCGAACCGGCTTCCGCACCTTCGGTACATGGCCACTGCAAGCCTCTATGCTTTTCGATCTTGTCGTGATCCATGCCGGAGTAATCCAGCATGCGCCCCTTCGATAGCTCACGCATTTCATCAAATACTTCGGATGGCTTTTCCGGAAAACGCATCTTGCGGCCTTGTTCAAAACGCTTGGCAAGCTGGTTAAATATCCACATATCCGACTTGGCATCACCATGGGGCTCCATGACTTTACGCACCAGATTGACGCGACGTTCAGTGTTGGTAAATACGCCTTCTTTTTCGCCCCACAACGCTGCTGGCAAATACACATGGGCATATTGCGTAGTTTCTACGTCTGAATAAGCATCCTGCACCACCAGAAACTCCAGCTTTTCCAGTGTTTTGCGGATACGCGGTGTATTTGGCATAGAAGTCATCGGATTGGTGGCAATCAACCATAAGCCCTTAATTTGCCCGGTTTCAATTGCTGGCAAAATATCAGTCATGAACATGCCGCGCTTCTCAGGGAAAAATGAAGCATCTATACCCCAGAATTTGGCAATTTCTTCGCGGTCTTTTTCTTTTTCCAGCGCGCGATATCCTGGCAAGCCAGAACAGGAAGACCACTCACGGGTACCCATCGCATTGCACTGACCGGTGATTGACAAACTGGTACCGCCCGGCTTGCCGATATTGCCGGTAATCAGGTTCAAACTGTTAATTCCAACAACGCCATCACTGCCATGAGTACTCTGGTTGATACCCATGGTCCAGATGCTCATTGCCGCACCTGCCTTGGCATAAACTCGTGCCACATGACGAATGGTGTCTTCATCAATACCGCAGATTTTGGAAGCCGTGACTGGGTCGTATTGCTCTACCAACTTTGAAAACTCTTCAAAACCGGTGGTATGCGCGTCTATATAAATCTGTTCTGCCAGCCCTTCCTTGAGGATGACATGAGCCATTGCATTCAGCAGCACCACATCGGTGCCTGGCGTAATCGGCAGGTGAATATCGGCCATCTGGGCGAACATGGTGACGCGTGGGTCAACCACGATCACGGGGAACTTGCGTTTCTCCAGCGCCATTTTCAGACGCCAGTAAATAATCGGGTGTTGCTCCGGCAGATTGGAACCAAACGCCATCAGACATTCGGTATGATCGAAATCGTCGTAGCACCCTGGAGGGCCGTCTGAACCAAACGAACGCTTATAACCGGAAACTGCTGAAGACATGCACAGCGTGGTATTGCCGTCATAATTATTGGTCCCGATGACACCGCGCGCCAGCTTGCCCAGGGTATAAAACTCTTCAGTCAGAATCTGGCCGGTTGAGATGATGGCGAAGCTGTCGCGGCCATATTTTTCCTGGATACGCGTAATTTCCTGTGCGGTAAAATCCAGCGATTTATCCCAGGTTGATTCAAGGAAAGGACGATAAACCTTATCCCGCATTAAAGGTACTTTGCCACGATTAGCTGAGTTGAACAGTTCGTATTCGAAAATGCCTTTGATACACAACTTGCCTTGATTAACAGGCGCATCTCCTACACCACGACCGGCTACGCCTTTGCCTTCTGCGTTCAGGCCAACTTCAATAGAGCACCCTGTAGAACAATATCCACACGTGGTGTATTTCCATTCCACTACCTTTTTATCGGCAATCTTAATTGGGTTTTTTTTATTACGACCGAAAAGCATCAGAGACTCCTTTAAATTTTTAGACGACTATCTTCCACCTTGAGGTGCAGGGAAATTTAAACTGCGAATTTCCTTGCCCTCACGGTTAACAGCGTTGCAAATTTAAATTTCTATCGTCTCGAAATCGTGCTTGGCTACGCCTTCTTTAGCACGCTCATGCCATGGATCTTTTTCGATTGCCTGAATTGCATACTGTAAGCGCTGGAATAATGCCTTGCGGTTTTCATCATCTTCCAGTACTTTTTTCTTCACATAATCCAGACCAACACGCTCCAGCCAATGTACGGTGCGGTCCAGATAGCGGGCTTCTTCACGATACAGCTGAAGGAATGCACCGCTATATTCAAGCACTTCTTTATCTGTCTTTACTTTGACCAGGAACTGCGCAACTTCAGTTTTGATACCACCGTTACCACCTACATAAATTTCCCAACCGGAATCCACACCGATAATCCCTACGTCTTTTATACCGGACTCAGCGCAATTCCGAGGGCAACCGGAAACGGCCAGTTTGACTTTATGTGGCGCCCACATTTTGTAAAACTCTTTTTCCAGATCGATACCCATTTGCGTAGAATTTTGTGTGCCAAAGCGGCAAAATTCGCTACCAATACAGGTTTTTACCGTACGTAATGCTTTTGCATAAGCATGGCCGGAAGGCATATCCAGATCAGCCCAAACTTTTGGCAGATCGTCTTTCTTGATACCAAACAGATCAATACGCTGACCGCCCGTAACACGGATCATCGGCACTTTATATTTGTCTGCCACATCCGCAATTTTGCGTAAATCGTTTGCTGTGGTCGTGCCACCCCACATACGCGGCACCACGGAATAGGTGCCGTCTTTCTGAATATTGGCATGCACCCGTTCGTTGATGAAGCGGGATTGCGGATCATCCTTCACTTCATGTGGCCATGCTGTAAGCAGATAGTAATTCAACGCTGGGCGGCAGGATGCACAGCCATTGGGTGTACGCCATTCCAGAAATTTCATGGTATCCGGGATAGACAACAGTTTTTGTTCGGTGATGACTTTACGCACTTCTTCATGGGTATGATCGGTACAGCCGCACATCGGCTTAACGGCTGGGGCTGCAGAATAATCACCGCCCAGTGTAGAAGCCAGTATCTGTTCTACCAGACCGGTACATGAACCGCAGGAACTGGATGCCTTGGTATGTTTACGCACATCATCCAGGGTAAATAACCCCTTCTCCTTAATCGCGTTAACGATCGTTCCCTTGCATACGCCATTACAACCACATACTTCCATTTCATCCGTCATGGCAGCAGCTTTGCTTTGACCTTGATGACCTGCATTCCCTAAATGATCTTGCCCGAACATCAAATGATCACGTATTTCCGTGATATTTCGCCCTTCGCGTAACAACTGAAAGTACCAGGCACCATCGGCAGTGTCACCATAAAGCACTGCACCCGCCAGCTTGTTATCTTTGATGACAAGTTTTTTGTATACACCACCCATTGGGTCAGACAACACAATTTCTTCACAACCTTCACCGCCATCAAATTCACCAGCAGAAAACAGATCAATTCCGGTTACTTTCAGTTTGGTTGAGACGACAGAACCCACATAGCGACCAATACCCATTTCTGCAAGATGATTGGCGCACACTTTAGCCATCTCAAATAGTGGCGCTACCAGGCCATATGCAATACCGCGATGAGACACACATTCACCAATTGCGTAAATACGCGGATCATAGGTCTGCATGGTGTCATTCACCACAATACCGCGGTTACAATGAATACCGGCTGACTCAGCAAGCGTCGTATTGGGGCGAATTCCCACAGCCATCACCACCAGATCAGCGGGTACTTCCAGCCCATCCTTGAAGCGAATTGCTGACACATGCCCATCTTTTCCGATGAGTTGTTCAGTCTGTTTTTGCAACAGAAACTTAAGCCCTTTTTCTTCCAGACTCTTCTGCAACATTTTCCCGGAAACCTTGTCAAGCTGGCGCTCCATGAGCCATTCACCAATATGCACCACGCTCACGTCCATACCGCGTAACTTCAGCCCATTGGCAGCTTCCAGACCCAACAAGCCTCCGCCGATCACGACAGCATGTTTGTGGTTTTTTGAAGCTTCAATCATTTTTTCCACGTCATATACATCGCGGAAACTGATTACTCCATCCAGCTCATTGCCAGGAATGGGCAACATAAACGGATTGGAGCCGGTAGCCAGAATCAGGCGATCATATTCAGCAGAAGTACCATCCTCCGCATAAACCACACGGTTTTTACGATCAATCTTATTTACTTTCTTGTTAAGGTGAAGGGTGATACCGTTTTCAGCATACCAATCCACATCATTCAACATAATATCTTGAACGGTCTGCTCACCAGCCAGTACAGGCGAGAGCAGAATCCGATTGTAGTTAGCATAGGATTCTGCACCAAACACTGTTATCTCATACAAATCTGGAGCCAGCTTCAACAATTCTTCCAGGGTTCGCACCCCGGCCATTCCATTTCCTACCATGACTAGTTTCATTTTCTGCATTACCGACTCCTTGGTCCCGATATTTAATTGCACTTTGTTGCCACCTAAACGGGCAACAAGTTATATACACACTTATAAGCAATCATCGTGCCAACACAGAAAATCATACACAACTTATTGTTATATAGAAGTTTTAAAAACATATTGGGGATTAAAGTAATAAATTATTAAAAAAAACACGCACAGAACTGGTGCACACACTGTTCTTTTGCACCAAAAATGTGTCTGCTTAATTTTTGAGAATTAATTCCTTATGCCGCCCCCCTTTTATTCCATTTGACGCAATATCGGGTACGCCATATCACCAACAATCCCGCAACAAGACATCGCGGCAGATTCGCGCTATGCTAATCGCTGCTAAAAAACTCAAATTACTAACAGGAAAGAAACATGAGCAAATTAATAGAGAATATTGCTACCACCGTAGCCTTTCTGGGCGTGGCCCTGACCATAGGTTCTGGTCTTGCCAGGTTGTTTGGTATGTATCATCTGGGTGGCTTGCAGACGATGACAGTTTTCAATGGGGGTATGGGCTTGATGTTGATCGGCATTGTCGGCAAGTTGCACACTCTCAAACGCTAGCCCCTTCCTATATTCGTCCAGAAAATAACCGTCCACTGATCTTTCAGAGACGAGGATTTCACGCTGCGGAAAGACTACCGGTTTCCACTGCCACAATGGCTTTTGCCTGAATCAGATCATCCGTCACTCCTGCGCCGTAAAGACAACAGGCCAACTGATTCACCAGAGGAAGAGGCAAAGGAGCCTCCCCAGCCAGCAGTTGTCTCGTCAAGACCGCTGTAGTTTTATCATCATGTTGCTGCGAAAGATGATTCAGGTTTCTGGTTACACCTGCCTCCTCTTCAAAAAGTATTTGTCTTTCATAATTTGAAAACAATTCCATCCTTGGCCGCTTCACCGGGTCCACCACCGGCTCGCCTTCAGCATTGCTCAACAATAAAGCGGTTCCACCTGAAGCCAGCATTAATTCGCCCATCATTGCCAGAGACTCAGGGCTGTTTGCTCCAATTACACGCAAACTGTTACCACCAAAGGGATCAATTGTTGCAGCCAGAATGTGCGCAGTATTCCGGATACCCAGTCGATTTCTTAACCCAAGCAAAGTGGCCAATCCGGGAGCTAATGCTGCTGTGGGCACAAATGCAAATTTGTCATTGTTCAGCGCCAATTGCGCCTGTGCAAGACTGGCGCATGGCATGATACCTAGCGCCCTGAGCACATAGGCACTGGCAACGCGTCCATTCGCTTCCAGGGAACCATGCATCAGAACCGGCACACCCAACTTCCGCAACCACAAAGCCAACAAAGGAACGAGATTGGGCTGCTGAAAAGTCCCGTAATAACTGGGCAAAACGACTGTACGCAATTCATCTACCGGGGAGTCCAGATGATAGAGCCTTTCATTAAGCGCATCGTAAAAACCCAGCAATTCAGAAAGCCCTTCTGTTTTCATCTGAAGCGCAGCAAGAATGGCACCAAGCTCCAGCTCAGGTACGCCGCCGTCCAGCATGGCCGAATAGAGTTCGTGCGCTTCATCAATAGCCAAGGCATTCCCAACCTGGACCCCATGCACTATTTCCTTGATCGTTGCGGTCAGATTCATCGACATAATATGTTTACCACAATCTTCCAGTTAAAATTATTCACTGATGCCCTCTGCTATTGTCTCGTTACATGCCACCATACGCTTCAATTCCGGCACACAGGAACCACAATCCGTTCCACATTTAAGCTGCTCTTTTAAAGTCTCAAGATCAGCGCCTTTAGCCAGCGCTTCCAGTATTTCCTTCTCTGAAACATCTTTACAGTTACAAACAATCCGCCCCCGATTTTTCCCACCTGCCGGTGGCACGCTCACTGGTGCCAGAGCCCAAGCTCTGATGTACTCAGCAGAAACGTTTTGCGCCATCAAGTCTTTCAACCAATCTTTAGCCGCAGTTTCTCCTGTCAAACGGACACCTTCTATTTGCTGCCCCACCACCAACACACGTTTTGAAATACCCCGTTTCTGATCTACATAAATCATGGACTGGCTGTCATCATCCAGTTCCAGCAACCTGTCCATTTCGAGAATCAGTGATTCGTCGGCTGCTGCTGTATTAGCAACATGGACAACCAACACAGGTTCGTCACGCCCATACAGGCCACAGCGCGCGTAATCAAAACGAGCCAGATACGGTTGGATTTTCTCCATTAAGGCAACCACGTTACCTCGCCGCATCATGACCATATTCCAGCCATAATCCAGTTTTTCCACCTGAACGGCAGCATGTTTCAATTCAGGCTGTTTTGAGACCGGGTCAAAGCTGCTCGTAGTCAATGCATTGCTGCCTGCGCCATTCATAAACTGACCGCCCCAATGCATGGGAATAAACACTTGGGATACACGCATTTCAATCGAAGTCTGAACACGAATAACCAACTCACCCCGACGGCTTTTTACACGAACAATATCCCCGTCTTTCAATCCTCTACGGTGCATATCATCTGCATGCATTGACACCACAGGCTCCTGTGCATGATTAAACAGACGTGCTACCGAGCCGGTTCGGCTCATGCTATGCCACTGATCTCGCAATCGTCCTGTGTTCAAGTGCAACGGATAGCGCGCATCAGTTTGCTCTGCAGTCTGCAAATATTGCGCATTGGCAAAACGAGCATGTCCGCTTGCCGTTGGAAAAACGCCCTCTTCGTATAAACGCACTTTGCCCTGAGTTGCACCCTCAGGAAACGGCCATTGTTGCGGCCCCTTTTGATCTAGCAGGGCATAAGACAGACCTGTAATATCCAGATCACGCCCCCGCGTGGTTTCACGATGCTCATTGAACACCTCTTCAACATTCTGATAAGGGAACAACGTCTCAGCATCGACTTTCCCCAGCCTTTGCCCGAGACGACGAGCAAAGTCCACCATAATTTCCCAGTCCGGCCGCGCATCACCAGGTGCATTGACGGCTGGAATGACGTGCGTGATACAACGTTCAGAATTTGTAACCGTCCCTTCTTTTTCAGACCAGCTCGCTGCCGGCAATAAAATATCGGCATACGCTGCAGTATCCGTATTGCGATACGCCTCTTGCAACACCACCAATTCCGCGCGTTCTAATGCTTCACGCACCAGCGTTTGATTTGGCATGGAATGTGCGGGGTTAGTACAGGCAATCCAGACCGCCTTGATTTCCCCTTTATGCAGCGCCTCAAAGAGCTCTACCGCACTTTTTCCAGGGTTTTCAGGTACAGAATCCACGCCCCACAGATTAGCCATTTCCTGCCTGTGTACGGGATTATCAAGACTGCGATGAGCAGATAGCAAGTTCGCCATGCCGCCTACTTCACGGCCACCCATGGCATTTGCCTGACCCGTCAGCGAAAAAGGGCCCGCACCAGGTTTGCCGATTTGACCTGTCGCCAGATGCAAGTTAATCAGCGCACCATTTTTGTCTGTACCGTGACTGGACTGATTGAGTCCCTGACAATAGAAAGAGAGTGTGGCACCTGATTCACCAAACCATTTCGCTGCCTGAATAATCGACTCCGGCTCGATCCCACACATTTGCGCTACTGCCTGAGGGGTGTATTCGCGCACCGTTTCTTTCAGCTCGTCAAATCCTTCCGTATGTGCACGGATATAAGCCATATCACACAAACCTTCCCATAGCATGACATGTAGCATGCCATTAAACAGGGCAACATCCGTGCCCGGAAGAATAGGGAGGAACAGATCAGCACTTTGGGCAGTGTCTGTTTTACGCGGATCAACAACAATTAATCTAAGATCAGGATTTTTGGCCCGTGCATCTTCAATACGACGAAAAATAACCGGATGCGCAAAAGCCGTATTTGAACCCGCGATGAAAATACATTTCGCATGGTCTATATCCTCATAACTGGCTGGGGGCGCATCCATCCCGAGTGTCGATTTATAGCCTGTTACTGCAGATGACATACACAAGCGCGAATTGGTATCAACGTTATTCGTGCCAATCAATCCTTTAGCCAGCTTATTGAAAACGTAATAATCTTCAGTCAACAACTGTCCGGAAATATAAAAAGCAACGGCGTCAGGGCCATGCTCTTTAATAATGGCCGCAAATTTATCTGCTGCCGCATCAAGCGCACGATCCCAGCTAGCGGTTTCCCTGATCTGAAGCTTGCCTTCTCTCACCTCTGGAAATAATGCTCGCGTGTCGTTTTGCGCTACTGCCAGATGTAATGTCGCCCCTTTCGTACATAACCGCCCAAAATTTGCAGGATGATCCAGATCACCCTTAACACCCACAACGCGCTGGCCATCGGTTTCAATAATGACACCGCAACCTACTCCGCAATAACAGCATGTCGATTTAAACTGCACTATTACTTCTCCTGACTTAATACCAAAGTTATAAGCAATGGTCATGCCAGAATTCAATCTTTGTAAAAACAACAAGTTACAAATACGCATCCACTGCCAGGATAGAACAACGCAAGAAGATGGTGCGCAGCCAACACTTCATGCCTCACATTGGTGCGCCAATGCAAAAAAGAAGCCCGCTATAAAGCGGGCTTAGTCCTATATTTCGTTTAACGCTTACCGCCACCGGGCCCCATTCCACCGCCAGGTCCCATACCACCACCTGCTGGACCCATACCACCGCCAGGTCCCATACCTCCACTCGCTGGACCCATTCCACCACCGGGTCCCATACCTCCACCAGACATAGGCGGCTCATCCGGCAAAGTCACTCCTTTTGCCTTAGCACGTTCCTGCATTTGTTTATGGTGCTCAAGCCGGAGCTGCTCCCGCTCTTCCTGTGTCTTTGTATTGCGCATCTTGTTACGATATTCCATGCGCTCCGTGTTATTCATTAATTGAGACCCATAAATTTTGTCTTGAGTCTGTTCACGCACCTTTTCCTGCTGCTTCACTTGCGGCTTGGTGGCACCTTGCTCTTTTTGCTGGGTTTGCTGATCTTCGGCCCAAGCTGACGTTGCAACAAGGCCTGAAATCATTGCTGCAACCATTGTCAATCTAAACATTACCATCTCCTTGAAAATAGAAACTATATTGCTACTGATTTGTTGCTTTTTCAGTATAGGAGATGCCAACACAAATTCAATGAATAATTACAGGACTTGAGGCAATGCGGGACAGCCATTCCAGCAGAACGAGATAGTCATTCGGCAAATTATTGCCAGAGTAACTTTTAAAGAGAAGAAATATATGAAGTACAGCGATTGCAATTTACATCGATTCTGAAAGCACCCACGTAATAGTAAACGCTTCATGAAAATATCAAATAAACCAAGGGCCAATCTGAGCTCACAACTGAGCGTGTTTATTCACTGCAGAGCGATTTCCCCATATAGACAGGTCAGCCACTTCAACCCCAACCCACCAGAGTTCACCAATACTGTCTTCATCAAAGCCGCCAACAATTGATTGACCATCACCAAGAAAAATGTGGTCAGCATACTCATCTGCCTGTTTGGCATCTCGGAACACATGCCACTGCACAACTTTATTTTCAGCGTTATGGGAGGGAAGTTGTCGATGATTCACTAAAAACGCATGTTTCATTATGGTATTCCTCCAAATACATCTGGAAAATACCATTATAGACTATGAAAATACTGATGCTTCGGCTGCGAGAGTAATGTCGTTCTAAAAAATTACTGAAGCTGACGAAGGTCTGTTACCCTCTTCAGCCCATTCAGGTTTAGCGCTCCAGCAGATGCAACTTATCTGTCACTTCAGCCCATTGATCAGCATCAGAAGGAGCGTCTTTACGTTCAATGATGGGTTTCCAGTTCTTGGATAATTCAGCGTTCAGCGCGATAAAATGAAGCTGGTTTTCCGGCACATCATCCTCGGCAAATATGGCCTCTACCGGGCATTCAGCCACGCACAAAGTGCAATCAATACATTCCTCCGGATCTATGGTGAGGAAGTTTGGTCCTTCACGGAAGCAATCCACTGGACAAACATCAACACAATCAGTGTATTTGCACTTGATACAGGATTCAGTTACTACGTAAGTCATTTCTTATTCCTTTGAACAATTTTGCCGCTATTTTATCAGAAACTTGATCAATAGCATTGCCACAACCATAAATAGTGTGCCAATTATAAAATTCTGCCAAAAAGATAAATGTGTACGGGAGGAAAATACGAACGGAACAAAAAAAAGCAGTGAGGGTGGCACCAAATAAAAAATATCCCGGGCAAATTCACTTACCCTGGCTGAATCCTGCGTATCCCAGTACAACCAAACCATGGAAAGCATCGAAGTGATTGGCAATGCAATAATCAAGGCGCCAAAAAAAGGGGACCTTTTGGCCGTTTCTGCAGCGCCTAACAATATTGCAACACTCAAAAAAAGCTTCAGAAAAAACATTGGCGCTTCCCATGTTAAATTATTTTAGTTATTGATCCGGCCAGATGAAGTTTGAATTTTTCATGCGGCATATTTTACGTGGATATCCTGAAAGTAACTTTTGACCCGTTCAGGTGATTGCTC
>NZ_SMCO01000026.1 GCF_004346685.1 Sulfurirhabdus autotrophica | reverse complement strand
CTACTACAAGCCTTCGCAGGCAGTAGCTACGTCTCAGAACAGACCGATTTCGATAACCAATTAAATTTGTTCGATTTTTAACCGGACACTAGTGACGATAGAAATGAAATGACTTTCCAACATGATAATATCGCAAGTAACGACCTAGAATTATTGGTTAGCCGCTCGGTTTCAGTAATTCTAAAGTCTGAGGATGCCACGGATTTTATGCGTTGGTTTGATCAATATTCGGAAGATGTAGCGCCTATCTTTTTCAAACAGTTTCAATCGAGTCCTGATGGATTGCGCAGCTTCAAATCTTTCTTCGCTCGCTTCATTTGGAATCGTACCGCATTACCCAGCAATAACTTCCGGCCGCGTACACTGCCTAAACCAGAGCGTAATTCTACGTGCCCGTGCGGTTCCGGAAAAAAATATAAACACTGTTGTTTAGCGATGGAACCCAGCCAAGATGAATTCCCGAATATAAGTATGTTACCGTTTGTGCTGGATACACTGTCGGCCAAACAGCTTACCGCATTGCCTTTTGAATATTTGTCGGCAGAAGAGTTGGAGCACGTTGCAAGGCAGTGGATGCTGCAATCCCGTGTTCAAGATGCGGTAAAGTTACTGGAAGGTTTGTTTGCCAATTTTAATAAACTTGATGAGCGTGCCGAACCGGCTTTTGATTGTTTGCTTGATTGCTATGATATTTTGGGCAATCCGCTGAAAAAGAAAAAATTGCTGAAACGAGGTTCTTCGGCAAACAACAAGTATATTCGCGCAGCTGCTTTGCAGCGCCGTTGCTGTATTTTAGCTGACCGTAATGAGTATGCGGAAGCATGGTCGCTGTTCCAGGAATTACAACGTCTGATACCAAACGACCCATCACTTTCGCACCTAGAGATTACCTTGTTGGTTAATCAAGGCGAGAAACAGCGCGCTACGGAGCGAGCGCGTTTTTGGGTTGCCCGTTTGTCAAAGGTTAAAGATTTTGACCAAGGGCCTTTGATCGAATATCTACGGACAGTTTCGCAAGGCGACATTTCTAGCGCCATGACGGGCATCGCAAAAAATTTAAGCCCCGAAATCAATCTTCTGGTTTCACTCATTGAGCAATTACCTGAGCCAGCTTGTCACTACATGCTCAAACCCAAGAATGGCAGTGCTGGTCCGATGGAACCTGACAAAAAATTACTTAGTTTGGCCGCACAATGGGAGACTCAAGGTGAGTACTCGGAAACAATGGCTGATGATATTGAATGGTTAGGGCACAACCCACTGGCTTGGCAATGCTTCGATATTCTCGACGATTGGCTTGCCACGGTAGAGGGCGAGAGAGTTTCTCATGGCTTTGAGGAGGTGTTATTGTTGCCTGTGCTACGCCATGCCGAAGCATTGCTGCGCTTGACGCTCAAATGCTATCAAGCCGATGGGATGAAACTGGAATGGGCTTGGCATGAAAACCGTCCGGCAATGCGCTTGCTGGAAAGATTAGTTGGCATGTTGCGATTGACCAAGAACTTTCCTGAGGCTGTGCGCGTCGCTGAATGGATGGTGTTAACGCTGAATCCTAATGACAATCAAGGGTTGCGCTCTAATCTTATTCACGACTACTTGCGTTTGGGAAAAATCAACGAGGCGCTGGTCTTGTCTAGAATCTATCAAGATGATATTGCGGACATGAGTTACGGTACTGCTTTGGCTTTATTTATGGATAATCAGCTTCAGGCTGCGCAACGCTCTCTTGCCATTGCTCGAAAACGTTATCCTGAGGTATCTAAAATGTTGTTAGCCGTCAAACCTAAGCAACCGCGTTTGCGGAACGGCATGGTACAGGTGGGAGGGCGAGATGAGGCATGGTATTACTTTAAAGATAATTTCGATATTTGGAAGCAGAGCGGTGCGCTGGAATGGTTGAAGCAATCCTTTGCAAAAAAATAATAGTCGCGTTTCTGGCTAAGAGTGCTGCAAAATTCTTTACTGATTAAATATTTCCTCACTCTTGCAGGAGTATCACTTTTAATTACTGCAGTGGTAGCACGCGCGCAATTGCAATGACAATTTTCTGATTCGACACTCCGACAAAATCCAGAATTTTCCTCTTAAAACTGATTCCGATGATTTTGGTAAATGATGATCAGCCTGGTCCGTAAAGCGGAATCTCAATATTAAAAAACAGCGGCTACAAACCTGTCGGTCTTGAATGAGGGTAACGGGTTGGAGGCAGATGAAACAACACTGCTTAATTTACCAGAAACCGCTTTTACATCCTGTGCGGATCCATATAAAGCGAATCAACCCTTCTTCCCAGCAGTTCAACCCTGCCTTCCAGCCGATTATCGCCAGTATCACTAAATTCGAAATGATAAGTCCTGCGGGTAGTTAGCCTGCCTAACCTGTCGCGGGCAAATTTTATCGATGCGAAAGAAACCGTTTCATCAAGAAACTGCACATCGTCGTTTTTACACCCGCCTCTTGCTGCCAGGCTAGCTATTTCTCTTGCGCGCATTCCTTCCAGCCAAAGAAGGCCCACACACACCATAATGACAAAGAACAGCAACTCCCCCATACTCATACATTCACCTTGCTATTATTTGGTTGGCATTGAAGTAGCTTGCCCGCTCATATTAATTGATTGAGCATTCATTACAGCCTGAATTTCACGACTTAACAGGTAAACAGTCATGGCGTAAAATTTGCTACGATTATATTCGGTAATAGCCTTGAAATTATTCAACCCTATCCAATACTCAGGCTCTCCTTTTGTTTCCAGTCTGATCAGCATTGCCTGCTGACTGTCATCTACCAATTCAGAAGGCGTTACACCAAATTCGCGCATTTCATCAACCGTGTGTGTCAGATTAAAGCCCATGTTTACCAATTCAAGATAACGTTCCCCTGTCACATGAGCACGTAAGGCCACAGGTTGACCAGGTAACCAGCCATGGCCAATAAAATAGTTGGCTACACTGCCAATGGCATCTGCCATGCTGTGATTAATATCACGGTGCCCGTTCCCATCAAAATCCAGGGCATAGCTCAGGCAACTGCCGGGCATGAATTGACCTATGCCCATTGCCCCCGCATAAGAACCTTTAAGACTGAACGGCTCTATACCTTCATCCCGGGTGAGTATCAAGAATTTTTCCAGCTCACCCCTAAAAAATTCAGCCCGCCTGGGATAATCAAAAGCCAGCGTAGACAGAGCATCTATCACCCGATAGGAACCGGTATTTTTTCCATACTGGGTTTCCACGCCAATAATTGCGACGATAATCGACTCAGGCACACCATAAGTTTTGCTGGCAAGCGCCAGAATGCCAGCATTTGCACGCCAAAACTCAACACCACCATTAATTCTCAACGGATTAACAAACATGGCACGGTATTCCGTCCAGGGTTTTGACTCTGCAGGACGGACCATTGCTTTGATAATATTTGGTTTTAATTGAACATGACTGAAAACATCTATCAACTGGCTCTTGTCAAAACCATGTTTTTCCACCATTTCATCGATAAAGCTATTTAATTCAGGGCGTGATAAAAACGATTCATTTCCAGCGTTTGCAGCATGACAAATTGAAAAAGTAAAAAACATGCTCAATGGGAGAGCAAACATAACGATATTCTTACGAATATTCACAAATAACACATGATTTATCAAACTTAATATCCTGAATACAATCGAATTGCCATCAAAAATAAATAGCGCGCTTTGGCTCATTTTCCCGTTAATCTTGCGCTCATGCAATATATATACAAGCGTTTACTTAAACAATTGGCTACTCATGCTAAATTGATATTTCTTTTCCGCTTTCCGGAATGATTGATATAATCAAAAAATGAACAAAAGAATAAGTGAACAATCAACTATGCAATACTCCTACCCAAAACTAGTCATGTCATTACTGGCAGGTACCTTTCTACTCAGTGGGTGTGCTACAAATGGTGAGCGATATGATCCGCTTGAACCCATGAACAGGGGCATCTATCATTTTAACGATGCAGTTGATAAGGCGGTTTTGAAACCCGTTGCACATGGATACAAAGCCGTTGTTCCAGACCCGGTTCGTACAAGCGTAGGCAATTTTTTCTCCAATCTGGATGATGTAATTGTTATTGCAAACGACTTACTGCAGTTTAAATTCCACCAAGCTGCATCGGATACAACGCGTTTGGTATTCAACTCCACTTTTGGCGTATTGGGTCTATTTGATGTAGCAACCGGCTGGGATCTGCCTAAACACGATGAGGATTTCGGTCAGACCTTAGGATATTGGGGAATCGGTAACGGTCCTTACCTGGTGCTGCCAATACTGGGACCTAGCACTTTACGCGATACTATCGGACGTTCAGCTGATAGCCATGTTGACCCTATTTGGCAACATAATGATGTGCCACAGCGCAACTCTGCAGCG
This sequence comes from Sulfurirhabdus autotrophica, assembly GCF_004346685.1. Classification (NCBI taxonomy): domain Bacteria; kingdom Pseudomonadati; phylum Pseudomonadota; class Betaproteobacteria; order Nitrosomonadales; family Sulfuricellaceae; genus Sulfurirhabdus; species Sulfurirhabdus autotrophica. The sequence goes on along the minus strand of NZ_SMCO01000026.1, from coordinate 37,379 downwards.
GGTATCAATCTTGTGGACACACGGGCCCGCCTGTTAAAAGTAGAAAAAGTGGTTGATGATGCTGCCTTGGACAAATACATTTTTATTCGCGAGGGTTATTTGCAGAAACGCCGCAGTTTAGTTTATGACGGCAATCCACCCCGCGAAAAACTGGAAGATTATGATGATGAACCAGTGAAATCTGAAAAGGCAATACCTGCAGATAAAGCAACCACGCCTTAGTTTAAATGGCAGCAGGCGATTAAATCAGTTTCGCTTCACCTCAATCATCAACATTCATAATAAAAAATGCCCATCCGGTAACCAGATGGGCATTTTTTTACAACTAGAATAAAGCGTTATTCTTGAGGTACTTTTGGAGGCAAAAACAGTGCAGCAATTTGTTTCTGCTTTGTATTGCGTTGTGGCGCAGTATAATCAGGAGCCGGCTGAGAAACAGGTCGTGCAACATATTGAGCCATCGGATCAATTGTGCGATCACCACTCAATGTTGAACGAGTTGATCGCTGTTCGCGAGGCTTACTCTCCACCTTATTTTCTCGAGGTGTGCGACTACGTCCATCTCGGCTGCGATTATCCCTACTACGACTGTCTTCAGCAACTACTGCTACTGCACCAGCCACACCCTTTTCGAATCCTGCAATAACTTCAGAATCGATTGAACGATTCAGCACACGTTCAATATCCGCCAAAAACTTATGCTCTTCCTCACAAACCAGGGAAATCGCATCACCGCTGCTTCCTCCACGGCCAGTACGTCCGATACGATGAACGTAATCTTCAGGCACATGGGGTAACTCATAATTGACAACATGGGGAAGCTGATCAATATCGAGGCCACGGGCTGCGATATCTGTTGCCACCATGACTTTGACTGTCCCTTGCTTGAAATCTTCAAGTGCCTTGGTACGCTGGCTCTGCGCTTTGTCCCCATGAATTGCAACTGCAGCAATACCATCTTTTTCCAATTGCGTGGTCAAGCGATCTGCACCGTGTTTAGTACGGGTAAAGACTAAAACCTGTTGCAAATCATGCGTTTTAATAAGATGGGAAAGTAATTCTCTCTTACGATCTTTTTCAACATGGTAAACAACCTGTTTAACCATTTCCGATGCCGTGTTACGTCGCGCGACTTCCACCATTGCCGGGTTTTGCAACAACTGTTCTGCCAGTTTTTTTATTTCATCTGAATAGGTCGCGGAAAACATCAGGTTTTGGCGTTGAGGCGACATTAATGTGATCACACGTTTAATATCCGGCATAAATCCCATGTCCAGCATGCGATCTGCTTCATCCAGCACAAACATCTCTACGCGGGATAAATTGACTGTACGTTGCTCAACATGGTCCAGCAAGCGGCCAGGTGTTGCTACCAGCACATCAACACCGCCCTGCAGTTCCTTGATCTGTGCGTTCATATTGACGCCACCAAACACCACAGCAGACTTCAAAGGTAGATATTTACCATAGTTTTGCACGCTCTCTGCTACTTGCGCTGCCAACTCACGTGTAGGCGTTAAAATCAGCGCGCGAATCGGATGCATGGCGGGAGAAGTACTGCTGCTTGCACGAGCGCTTAGCCGTTGCAGCAAAGGCAATGTAAAACTGGCTGTTTTGCCCGTTCCAGTTTGAGCTCCTGCGCGGATATCCCGCCCTTCAAGCACCAAAGGAATAGCTTGAGCCTGTACGGGCGTAGGTTCTGTATAACCCTGTTCTGCAATAGCGCGCAATAATTCGGCCGAAAGACCAAGCGTTTCAAATGACATGTATAGCTCCAGACCAGCCTGCCAAAATAATGTATTTGGACCGGTCCAGGCGGAATAATTTAGTTGAACAATTCGGGATCATGACCTGACCTGATGTCACACATCAGGGGAAATAAATACCACGACATGATTTGCGTGCAAAGACCGGATGCGTAGGAACAAATCATGTAAAGGGATTATACGGGATAACCGAATGATTTCAAAATAGTACAGAATAAATATAATTCAGGCTATTTTCCGCAACATTTTTTATATTTTTTCCTGCTGCCACAAGGACATAAGTCGTTACGGCCAACCTTGTCCAGGTGTGGCTGAATTGTTGATTGGTCAACACAATCACCATCCACATAGAACCAAAGGCCATTTTCTTTGATAAACCGGCTTTTTTCCTGCATGTGGCCTTCAATACCATTCGCGCAGTAATGAGCCACAAACTCCACGGTTCCCTCTGTGTCGTCCTTACCTCCTGCACTTGTTGCCTTCACCTCCAGCTTTAACCATTCCAGCTGCTCTGAAGGTTCATCTTCTTTTCCAGGCCGTGTATCAGGATGCCAGGTACGGGAGATATAATCCAGATCATTCAGAGTGAATGCTGTATAGCGTGAGCGCATGAGTGCTTCAGCCGTAGGGGCAGCCTCAGCCAATTTAATGTAGCGGCCACAACATTTTAGAAATGCATTATTAGAGCCACAGGAACACAATTCCAACTTTCTCACCTATTAGTAAAAACAATCAAAAATATAAACCTCAAGTCTATCTTCCAAGATTTAACTGCTTCAATCTGTTTACCCCGATTTTCAAATTATCTAATGAGGTAGTATAGGCAAACCGGACATGGCGACTTGGTAAATGGCTGCCAAAATCAAGGCCTGGTGTTATAGCAACGCCTGCATTTTCAAGCAGATCACGTGCAAAAGTGAAACTGTCATCTGTAAATTTGTTGCACCCTGCATATAGATAAAATGCGCCTTGAGGCGTAACTGGAATATCAAAACCCAATTCCCTTAGCGCTGGTAACAAATAATCACGACGGGCCTTAAATTGCTGCCGTCGGTCTTCCAGAATTTCTCTGGTTTCAGGGGTAAATGCTGCCAACGCTGCATATTGTGCCGGCGTGGATGGCGCTAGAAAAATATTCTGAGCCAGCTTATCAATTACCGGTTCATAATCATCTGGTGCTACCAGCCACCCCAGACGCCATCCGGTCATCCCAAAGTATTTGGAAAAACTGTTGATGACAAACAGCTCATCTGAAATAGCAAGGGCCGTTGCAGCCTCGCCTTCATAGACCAATCCATGATAAATCTCATCCACTATCAACTTGCCACCACGGCTTTTGACCAACTCGGCAATAGCACGCAATGTTTCAGGAGGAATCAGGGTGCCTGTGGGATTAGATGGGGAAGCCAGCATCACCGCAACTGTCTGTGGCGTCCAGTGTTGGTCAATGAGCTCCGGGGTCAACTGATAGCCCGTCGAAGCATCCACTGGCACACCTACTGCCTGACCTTCCGTAAAACGTACAAAATGGCGGTTACAGGGGTAACCTGGATCTGCCATTAACACCTGATCACCCGGATTAAGCAGCACTCCCATCGTGAGCAAAAGCGCACCTGACGAACCTGGCGTGATAATAATCCGCGAAGGGGATAAATCGAGGTTATATCGATCACGATAAAATCCGGCAATGGCTGATCGCAAGGCAGGCAAACCCAATGCGGGAGTGTAAAACATACTGCCTGTTGCAATCGCCTTTACACCCGCATTAATAATCGGCTGCGGTGTTAGAAAATCCGGCTCACCGATTTCCATGTGAACAATGGATTTTCCTTGCGCTTCAAGCTCCCTGGCTCGCGCCAGAATATCCATCACGTAAAACGGTTGAATATCGCCCATGCGGTGGGCAACACGTGAATTATTCAGGGCTATGCTCATCCACAAATTCCCGCACCCAGTGCTCGGGTTTTGCGCTACTGAAGCGCCCCACTATCTCGCCATTTACAAAATACAGCACGGTAGGAAACCCTCTTAAACCATATCGACCAGCCAGTTTCATATTGTCGCCTTCATCAACTTCTACAGTAGCTAACAAAAACTTGCCTTCATAGGCTTTTACAACCCTTTCCAATACTGGCGTCAATGCACGGCAAGGAGGGCACCAGTCCGCCCAGAAATCCACCATGACAGGTCGGACTTTAGAAGCTTCAATGACATCTTTTTCAAAATCATGCAAATGGGTTTCAATTATATGGGAATCATGTAGTTTCATAGAAAATCGCGTTCAATAAGTTGAATAAAAGATATAACAATCAGTAATTTTTTAGACGGAATATAACAGATGCCAAGCTATAATTTCTTCGCAATGGCTATTTCGTTGTTTGCCCACCATCAGTTTTAATCAGACCGGAATTTATAGACTTCGACAACCATTCCGAAAATTGCGCTTCAGCAAGCGGTTTAGTAAAGTGAAAGCCTTGCACCACATCACAACCCAGCCCCTTCAATTTGGCCATGATTTCCTTGCTCTCCACGCCCTCACCAATCACTTCCAGTCCCAGATTATGTCCCAGATCAATTGTGGCGTGCACAATCATGGCATTACTGCTATTTTTCTCCATATCCATCACAAAAGATTTATCAATTTTTATTTCTTTCACGGGCATTTTACTAAGATAAGCGAGTGAGGAATAACCTGTTCCAAAGTCATCAATTGAAAGTCGAATACCCATTCCAGCCAAACTTGTCAAAACCTGCATTGCGCGATCTTTATCTAGCATAATGGCACTTTCAGTAATTTCCAGAACCAGCCTTTCTGGTGCAACTTCATGAGAAGCCAAAAGCCCGGCAACAGTATCGGGCAAATCCAGATCCATCAATCCGTTAGCTGACACATTGACTGAAATATCCAGTTTCAATCCTTGCTCCTGCCATACAGCACACTGCTGTAAAGCATGGTTCAGCACCCACAATGTAAGCGGTTTGATTAGTCCTGTACGCTCAGCCAAAGGAATAAAATCATCAGGAGGCATTAATCCATGAACGCCATGGTTCCAGCGAACCAGAGCTTCTACACCACTCACCATTGCAGTTTTGACATTAATTTTTGGCTGGTAATGTAAAACCAGTTCATCCCTGTCAATTGCCTGACGCAGCTCGCCCATGAGCGTTAAACGATGTGGACTGTGCTGATCCAGTTTTTGGGAATAGACAACAAAACCACTGTGATTTTTCTTGGCAACATACATGGCTACATCTGCCCGTTGCAACAGGGTATCTGCATCCATTCCATGCTCGGGGAAAAAAGCCACGCCCACACTTGCCTGAATATCAAGCTTCAAACCTTCAATCATAAAAGGCGCATGCAATGCCTTTTCAATTTTACTTACCACCAGCGTTGCATCCTTTATATCCGCAATTTTTGGCAGCAAAACAGCAAATTCATCCCCACCTAAACGTGCTACTGAGTTTGGTTCCTGAATCACACCCTGCAATCGCTTTGCAACCTGTTTAAGGATACGGTCACCTATGTAGTGGCCCAGTGTGTCGTTCACATCTTTAAACCGATCCAGATCCATAATCAGAATTGCCAGATGGGTTTTATCTCTGGATGCAACATTGAGAGCCTGCTCCAGCCTGTCTCTCAATAACACTCTATTAGGCAAATCAGTCAAGGCATCATAGGTAGAGCTGCGCATGGCCTGATTAGCAAGTATGGTGGTTTGCGTCCGCAATTCATGGGTCTGATCAACCACCATGGCACTTGCCTCAAATGCCATGATAGAACTCACATATTGCCCCCAGAATGCAAACAAAAAGGGCATGGCATCAAGCATCCAGAGGGAAGGATTGGTTTGCTGCGCTGACATCATGCTGTCAATGGTCACACTGCCTACTTGAAGGAAACTCATAATCGCTGTTGCAACCAAAATGGCGGCAATAGAGATAACGGTACCAACAACAGCATATTTACTAACTTTGGATTTTAATAATCGAGCATTGCCAGACAATATTTGGCTTGTTCTTGCCATAACATTCCACCCTTAATTGGTACGCAAATTATTTTTTTAATCAAGCAGCGAGCCAAATTGCAATTTTATGAAATATACCTGCTTATTTCACTGATGAACAGACAGTAGACTCTTATTAAAAGCAAAAAGCTGATCAGAAAAGTTATTCAGATTGGTATTTGCTAGAATTTAACAATGAATAGAAAAAATCTTAAGCGCAAATCTAGCTCAATTCATCAGACCCTAAACTCTTTGCTCCAGATTCAGTCAGAACGGGCTGATCCAGTTCCACCGCCTCAATCTGGGCAAAACGCTTACTGATTTTTTGACTGGTAATCTGCACTCGCTCGGCATCTTCGTGTGCTTGTCGTATATGGGTTGCAAGCTTCAACATGCGCTCATCAAACAAATGAAAATCCTTCGACAATTTTGACAACGAATCTTTAATGATATGCACTTGCTTACGAGTTTCCACATCCTTCATGACTGCACGAGCTGTATTCAGCACGGCCATCATGGTTGTAGGAGAAACAATCCATACCCTCTTCTGCATGGCATAATCAACCACATCGGAATGGTAGGCATGGATTTCAGCAAATACAGCCTCAGCAGGAATAAACATCACCGCGCCATCCGACGTTTCATTTGGAATGATATATTTTTTACTGATATCATCCACATGCTTTTTTATATCCAGTTTGAACTGTTTTTGCGCCTCTTTTCGTTCAAGATCATTCAAACCGGAATCGAACATGCGATGGTAGTTTTCCAATGGAAATTTTGAGTCAACGGCAACCGTACCCGTTGGTTCAGGCAAAAACATGGCGCAATCCACCCTGCTGCCATTGCTGAATGTATATTGCATTGCATACGCATTAGCCGGGAGCACATTTCGCACCAGCGCTTCCAACTGCACTTCACCAAATGCACCACGCGAACGCTTATCGCCTAACAATTCTTGCAGACTGACAACGTTCGTCGTCAAGCCATCAATTTTCTTCTGGGCCTCATCAATGGTCGCCAAACGCTCCATCACACTCACAAATGTTTCGTTGGTTTTTTTGAATCCTTCATCCAGACGTTCAGACACCTTACCGCTGATTTGCTCCAGCCGTGTATCAATTATTTTTGTCAGGTTTTCAATGGTTGAAGTGAGTTGCTGCGTTGCAATACGCATAGTGCTCTGAATCAGTTCCTGATCAGCTCGCCCCTGCTCTGCCAAGGTTTGTAACGTTTTAGACAAAATATCCGAACGCAGCATATCCTGCTTGCCTTGCAAAGCAGCAGCCATTTCTGACAACTGCAATAGCACAGCTTCTCTAGTTTCAGCCAGACTCTCGGCTTGGGATAAGCGCAATATCTGCATTGCATCACGCGTTTGTTTTAGCTCATCTGACACTACACCACGTAAACGCTCAGAGTTATCTATCAGCGCATCAGCCATCCGATCACCCTGCCGACTCAACCCATCGTGCAAATTGGAAAGCATGGCGCGGTGCTTTTCTTCAAGAATTTGTGCAACTACATCAGGCATTTCATTTTGCAAACGGATCAGGTAAGCAAGTTTAAAACCAAGCCACAACAGGGCTAAAAGTATAAGAAGCGCAAGTATATATATCAGAATATCGAGCATAAATCCCCATGAATGACGAAAGCATTATAACGCCGGGGAGGAAGAACGTCAGCTAAAGTATCGAGAAGTAAAGCAGGGAAAGAAAGGACCGCGAAGTATTTCAACACACTTCGCGGCTGATGTTACATTAGGTTTAACGATTACGCTTACGTTCGTTTTCAGTTAAATAGCGCTTACGCAGACGAATGGAAATAGGTGTAATTTCAACCAGTTCATCATCATCAATAAATTCAACTGCAGATTCCAGTGTCAGCTTGACTGGCGTGGTCAGACGCACAGCTTCATCAGTCCCGGAGGAGCGTACGTTGGTCAGCTGCTTACCTTTAATCGGATTCACTACCAGATCATTATCACGCGTATGAATACCAATGATCATACCTTCATACAACTTATCACCTGGTGTCACAAACATCTTGCCACGATCTTCCAGTTTCCACAGCGCGTAAGCAACCGCTTCACCGTTATCCTGACTAATCAATACGCCATTGTGACGACCTGGGATATCAGCCTTAACAGGGCCATATTCATCGAAAACGTGCGCCATCACACCAGAGCCGCGTGTCATCGTCAGAAATTCACCTTGAAAACCAATCAAACCACGCGCAGGAATCTTGTATTCCAGACGTACACGGCCATTGCCATCGGGTTGCATGTCCTGCAAGTCACCACGACGGCGACCCAGTTCTTCCATCACAGCACCCTGATTCGCTTCTTCTACGTCAATCGTCAGATTTTCATAGGGTTCACATTTCACACCATCAATATCTCTCATCACAACGCGTGGCTTGCTTACAGCCAATTCAAAACCTTCACGACGCATGTTTTCAACAAGAATGGTCAGGTGCAATTCACCACGGCCTGATACCAAAAACACATCATTATCACCCGAATCTTCTACGCGCAACGCAACGTTGGTCAGCAATTCTTTTTGTAAACGGTCACGAATCTGACGACTGGTTACAAACTTGCCTTCAGTACCCGCTAAAGGTGAAGTATTCACCTGGAAATTCATGGTCAGAGTAGGTTCATCTACTGCAGGCATTGGCAATGCTTTCGGATTAGCCATGTCGGCAAGAGTCACACCGATACCGATATCTTCAATACCGTTGATCAATACGATGTCGCCTGCTATAGCCTCTTCCAACAACACGCGATCCAGGCCTCGAAAACCCAGTACCTGATTAACGCGACCCTTTTTACCTTTATCATCTAAACCATGCATCACCATTACATCTTGACCCGGACGTAAACAACCATGTGCGATTTTCGCCACACCGATACGGCCAACAAAGCTGGAATAATCCAACGCACTGATCTGCATTTGCAAAGGCTCGTCGGCACTGCCAGATGGTGCAGGTACATGTTTGAGTACGGTTTCAAACAATGGGCGCATGGTATCGCTTTCTTCAGCCATGTCGAGCTTTGCAAAACCATTCAATGCAGAAGCATATATAACGGGGAAATCCAGTTGCTCTTCAGTTGCACCCAACTTATCAAACAATTCAAATGTCTGGTTCACAACCCAGTCAGGCCGTGAGCCTGGACGATCAACCTTATTAATAACAACAATCGGCTTCAAGCCTAACGCCAGAGCTTTCTTGGTAACGAAACGAGTTTGAGGCATTGGACCTTCAACAGCATCCACAAGCAACAAAACACCATCAACCATAGAAAGAACTCGTTCTACTTCACCACCAAAGTCAGCGTGACCCGGTGTGTCTACGATATTAATATGAGTGCCTTCGAAGTTGACCGAAGTATTTTTGGCCAGAATGGTAATGCCGCGCTCTTTTTCAAGATCGTTGCTATCCATTACACGTTCGGAAATCAGTTGGTGTGATGCAAATGCACCAGACTGCTGCAATAATTTATCCACCATGGTTGTTTTACCGTGGTCAACGTGGGCAATAATGGCTATATTTCTTAAGGCGCGGGACATGTATTTAGCTCTGGCGATATATTTAAAGAGGGCACATTGTAGCATAAAGATTGCATTTTTTTAGCAAATCAGTATAATCTTATAAATTGATTAACGGGAAAAGCAATTCATTCCCCTTTTTCAACTAGAAAATCCTTCTCTATTATATAGATAAAGTTCAGGATTTTCAGTTTCATCGATCTCTGACCTTCTTCTATTTCAGTAGTTTTAATTTCTGAAATGACTGTATCACTGCCGGTTAGCGACGATGCTTTTGCGCTAGCAGTGCTATTGTTCACCTAGACAGGTTTTGAACCTGCCGTTCCCTGCTTGCGCGTTTTTTTATCCCTAATTATTAGGAAAAAACGTGTCTACATTTGAAGATCTAAATTTAAATCCAAATATTCTTAAAGCTATTGCAGAAGCTGGTTACACAACACCTACACCAATCCAGGAACAAGCGATTCCTGAAGCAATGGCCGGCCATGACTTACTGGCTTCCGCTCAAACCGGAACAGGTAAAACCGCTGCATTTATCATTCCCGCACTACAGTGCCTGACCGTTCCGTCAAAAATCCAGAGCCGTGGTCCGCGTATCCTGGTTCTGACGCCTACACGTGAACTGGCAACCCAGGTGACTGAAGCAGCTGCTAAATACAGCAAACACCTTAATCGCACCAAGGTAGTCAGCATTTTGGGCGGCATGCCTTACCCATTACAAAACAAATTACTGTCACAGCCAATCGACATTCTAGTCGCCACCCCTGGCCGCCTGATTGATCATATTGAACGTGGCCGTGTTGATTTCTCACGTCTTGAAATGTTGATTCTGGATGAAGCTGACCGCATGCTGGATATGGGCTTTCTAGAAGATGTAGAAAGAATCTCTGCAGCTACACCACCTACCCGTCAGACATTGATGTTCTCAGCGACATTTGAAGGTACTATCGCCAGACTAGCCAAGCAACTTCTGAAAGATCCAAAGCAGATTCAAGTGGCGAGTCAGCAAGCAAAACATGAAAATATCGAGCAACGTTTACACTACGCTGATGACATGTCTCACAAAAACCGCTTGCTACAACACATTTTGAATGATGTTGAACTTAAACAAGCGATTATTTTCACTGCCACAAAACGAGATGCAGACACACTGGCTGATGATTTATTCTCACAAGGCCACGAATCTGCAGCATTACATGGCGACATGAACCAAGGCGCTCGTAACCGCACCATCACACGTATGCGCCAAGGCCGCATACGTGTTTTGGTAGCTACCGATGTTGCAGCTCGCGGCCTGGACGTACCTGGAATTTCCCACGTAATCAACTTCGACCTGCCTAAATTTGCTGAAGACTATGTACACCGTATTGGTCGTACCGGTCGTGCTGGTGCAACAGGTATTGCTGTCTCTTTCGCTTCGCCAAGAGACGGTATCCAGTTGAAGAAAATCGAACGATTCACTGGCCAGCCTATTGAAGCGCATGTCATTCCAGGGCTTGAGCCTAAAGTACAGGCTCGCCGTAGCGGTGCGCCTAATGTCAGCCAAAAACGTGGTGGCAGAAGCTTTGGCAATAACTCCAATTCCGGTGGATGGAACAATTCCAGCCCAAGTCGCAGTGGCAGTGGTGGCGGTGGCCGTTCAAAGCCAACAGGTGAGCGCACTTTCAGCCAGGGCCAGGATCGCCGTCCAGATCGCCCAGGGTTTGACCGCACCGCCTCAGCTAACCCTAATGGCAACACCAATGGCAATACTTTTGGTAGCAGCTACAATAATGACAAACGTTCTGAGCGCGATGGCTATGCTTCACGCAACTCAGAGCCACGTCGCAGTAGCGGCAACAGCGCTAACGCTAGCACCGCTAATGGAAACCGCAGCTATCCAAATTCCAATGGAAACGGCAACCGCAGTAACAGCAGCAGCCGTAGCAATGGCCCATCCAACGATAATCGCGGCAACAGCGCATCAAGCGACAATCGTGGCAACAAGAAAAGCTCTCCTTTCCTGTTAGGCTAATATTGTAGCAACCTAATAAAAGCGTTGCTAAAACGCTTTTGAAGTTAAAAAAGCCCCCAGAATTTGGGGGCTTTTTACTTTTACAGGTCAAAGATAAACTGCATCTTAAATTCAAAGAAGACGCATTAATTGTTTGCATTAAAATCAGTAAATATTTCGATCCGCCATTAAATTAACGCTCAGCTAAATAATAGCAACCACCTCACAATCCACCATACATTCAGTCATCACCTTTGAAGACCGATCGGAATTTCATGATGCCCATGCCATTTGCACGGTATTCGTTCACCACGCCGCCAAAGTAAGGGATTTCTTTCATACCAATAAACCCGGCCATCGAGTCATGGATGTAATTTTCGCACAAATACTCTATCGCTGGGGTCAGTTTGTTAATGTTTATGGACTTGGCGACCTTGTAGAGTTGTTGCGTCTTGATGTCGTCAGAAGCGAGCGTTTGCTTGCCAGCCTTGGACAATTTTTCTGCAATCTCCGCCTTTTGGCGCGGATCAAAGTCAGGGGCATTAGGATCACCAAGTCCCAGGCTTTTGAGCCGTTCATAAATAGTCTTCTGAGTCGTTTCCAGATACCCTCGGTCCTTGCTGTTGGCACGCCTGTAAAATATTCGTTCCTTGAGCGCGTGGCGATACTTGAAGCGATAGCTCAAATAAAGCGCCATATGCCTTTCATGCAATTCTTCTACCGGCCCTGCGCCGGTGTTTGCATCTTTGAGGTAGGCGTTAAATGCTTTGATGGTTTGTTCGGAGGCGGTTAAATCCCTTTGGTAAATATCTAATAATTTTTTCCAGGCAATCAAAGGTACACCCGCTTTTTGGGCTTCGTTGTACATGGCCATTCCAGGAATAATGCTCAGCGAGTCATTTGGCTTGGGTATCAGTCCCAGTGCATTGGGTGCGTAACCGCCGCCCAGGTCGGAATGGGAACCCGGATACATCACTTCCTTGGCATTGCCAGGATAGATGTTTTTCACCCGAACCGAATCCAGTGGAAAAGTCGCTCTTACCTCGTGCCCTGCCACAAAATGTGCACATTTCTCAATCGCGGGATGAATTTGCAAGGCATTGTCTGCCCAGGATTGATGACCTACAACGAGGCCTCCGCCCCACAAGTTTGCTGTGCCAACCGAGGCCACTGTGTCGAATATGCCCAGAAACGCGATGCGGATCGGGATACCGGCAAAGGACCACCCCCCGCCCTCTTCCTTGCATACTTCCATCAGCCAGTTACAAAACACCCTGGCTTCTGCCGCACCGCGCGAGAAGCCAAATACCGAGAGATTGATCTGTTCGACAAGAGGTTTTTTATCTGCCAATTTCAGTTTCAGTTCGGTTTGCCAGTCATTCAATTGTTTGCGTCGCGTGAAATCGTAGCCATATGAATTTGACAGTCTGGGAAAATCAGCCTCGAAAAACAAGGGATAACCCGTTACGTAACGATATGGCGCATTTAATAGTTGCATCAGGCCCCACAGAATTCGACCCGCCCCACCCTCAGCAGCAGGGGACCCCAAGCTTGCAGCACTCTTTTCCCCAATCTCCGGAAAAGGGGTGCCAACGCCGGGAATGTAATAGGAGATATGACCTTGCTTAGGCGCATTCGGATAAGCGTGGAAAAGTTTGACAACATTGCTGTGTTTGCGCTGTTTGGGCGGCAAATCTTCATAATCTGCTTTCTTGTTGTTGCCCGTACCATCAAAAAAAATACCAACATGCACCTGCCCCGAGCACGTTGGTTTGTTATCGACTGGTAGCATGCAATTCAGCGCCTTGGCACGTTCTATGGTTTCCTTGGCAGAGAGTTTTCGATAGCCATCGGCCGGGAAAGGTTTAGGTGAAATGGTTGCCATGCTTATTTTCCTTTACACGTATTGACAACGCCATCCCAGCAGCGATTGGGATCAGGGTCGGGGTATGGATAGCCTGGATACCCAGCACTTGCATTGGTCACCAGCACTTTCACCTCATCATTGGGAAAGAAATTGATCATGAAGCCCCCCACCTCCTTGTACTCCGGGATGTCGACTACTTTTTGTTTCCAGATCCCCTCAACAAAATCTTGGCTTCCATCTTTTACAACAATTTTACCTTGGCTGTCACGTACCCAATGCCCGTCCATCTGCCACTTGATCGTGGCTTTGAGACCGGGTTTCCAGTGCCGTGGGATCACCACGCAACACATATTTGGAGCGCCTCCGGCATGAGGATAAACCCCAAGAATTCCACCCTCGCCATTGACCACAATGGACGCGATAGCTTCATCGATATAGCTCACCGCCCCATACGAAACTGCCGCAGTGGGTTCCTTAAAACAGCCTGACAATGGCAGGCACAGAGCTAGCGCCAGAGACAAATAAATACGTCGATACGTTTCAAAGTGTTTCATATTTTTGGCCAGCATTTCCTTAGTCCTACTCAACGAAAACTTCCAGTTTTATAATCAACTTACCCGATTCCCAAGCACCCTGCTCCAGCATTTGTTTCAGTTCCGGATCAGCCAGTGCCTTGCCATCCGTGACACAGCTTAATATAGCCAGTGCCACATAATCAGGAAACGCCGTGACACTAAAATCCTTAGCAAAGGCACACATTTCAACAATCCGTTGAAAAAATTCTGCACGATTAGTAACGGGAAGCAGATCCGGCATCTGCTCCGCCAGAACATCAATAATTGCATCAGGCTGCCCTTGATCAATCAAACTAGACAACTCTTCTGCACTTAATGTAATTTTATCCAGCAATTCACTTTCATGAGAGACAAAGGGGAGTTGTTCCAATTCACCAACTCGATTAATCACAACCCAAGCATCAAGTCTATGAGTGAGACCACTCCATGATTTAGGGCGCAACGATTTTGCAAGCGCTGGTAAAACTCGTGTGTCCGCAAAACGCAAAACAAATGATTGCTCATCCTCGGTTTTGACTTTGAGAAAATGGCGCCACGCTTCACTAACTTCATGCGCTGTAGATGGAGTGGCGATAAAACTCAGCATAGGACGCCCTTTACAATGTAAATAAAGCGCCGAAATTTCTTTTCTCAATTGTGCTAAATTATTACTCGAAAGTGGCAATAAAACAGGACTAACTTCCAGAAACTGGCCCATTTCATCGCAATCATACAACTTGACTGATTCTGAGAGCCAACGAAGTTGCTTACCCTCATAGTCAAATGCCATATCGACGAGAGCCATCCATTGAGAAGACGGCCGTTCTGCAATCTTAATGAGCAACGTTTCAATGAGCACATTAGCGGTCTTGAAATCATTAGCAAAATACATATAATTCCATAAATTATACGCTCGCCAAAGCAGAGCCAGACTTAAGTGACTTGATCAAACATGGAATACAAATGGCATTAGGGAACTGTGGCATAACTGGCAAAGCAAATCCAATACTCGTCGCCCCCGTAAAACTCTTCTGAGAAGCATGCACTGTCAGATTACCCGGACACTGGGTAGTAATGTTACCCCCCTCTATCGTGATATTCGCCCCGCCTGCTGTAGACAAGCTGATGCTTTTGGCTGCTGCCCAGTCAATATGCGCATTGGCGCTCATGATGTTGATCATGTCTTTGGCCTGGATTTTGATTTCATCGCTTTGTGCCTGGATGTCGATGGCTTGTTGCGCGGCGATGAGTTGCAGGCCCAGGTTGCTGTCACCCGGTTTGACGGCACCTGCCAGTAGCCCGATGGCCTGACCGGTTTGTACGCGCAGCTGATTGCCGGTGATGAACTGGCTGTCTTGCCCACTCATGAGGCTGACGGTTTCGCCATTGGCCAGTTGCAGGTTTTGTCCGGCGACAGCACCTAAGCCTGCTTTGGCGGAGAGGGCGATGATGGGGTCGGTGGTATGGGGTAGTTTGTCATTGGTGGTGCGGGTGTTTTTGCTTTGGGCATCGCTGCCGGCCTGGTCCAGGGTTTCTTGATTCAGCATGCCGGATGCGGCGGTGAACAGGGCGCTGATGGGGGCGGCTTTGTCATCCAGACTGCTGGTGTTGCCTTTGCTGCTGCCTTGATGGCTGGCGTAGGCAACCGTTTGATGGGTGGTGGCGATGTTGTTGAAGCTTTGGCCCAGCTGGGTGGCTTGTTTCAAATGGGCCATGCCCGGGGCGTTGTCGCCTGCGGGGGTGCGGTTGCCGGCATTGTGGCTGATGCTGTAGCTGGTGAGCAGAATGCCTGATCCGGCACGGAGGGCACCATAGGCGTCAGTGCGCAGTTCAGCGCCCTGCCCCCGGAAGCTGCCGCGATGATTGTCAGCGGTATGGATCAGGTGACCGAGGTTAAGTTCACTGGCGGCCTGGGTAGTTTTGAGCTGGATGCGGCCCTGGTTGTCGGTGTCGTCAAACACTAACTGGTTGTAGCCGGTGCCGCCATATTCCTTGCTGCGGATACCCCACTGGGCTGCTGCATTGCGGTGGCCGGCGCTATCGCTGGAGGCGCCGTGCCATACCGGGCTATTGCCCCCGGCCAGGTTGCCTTGTGCTGAGGCGCTGTGGTCGTGAGCGGGGTCGAAAACGGTGAGGATGGCTTGCCGGTCGGCTTGGCCACCCGGGGTGGGAATGGTGCCGCCTTCACCCTGGCCGTTATACAGGGCACCAATGAGGATGGGCCGGTCGATGTCGCCTTCAATGAACTGGATCAGGACTTCCTGGCCGATGCGGGGCAGGAACTGGCTGCCCATGCCGCCGCCTGCACTGCGCTGGGCGACCCGCACCCAGCAGCCTGCGTTGGCGTGACTTTCGTCATGGCCGTGCTGGTCTTGCCAATGGAAGCGGATGCGCACCCGGCCCAGTTTGTCGCAATAGATTTCATCGGCCCCTTTGGGGGTAGTTTCGCCGTTGGGGCCGACGACGATGGCACTTTGGCTGCCGGGCGCTGTGGCGCGGGGATTGTGATAATAGCCGGTACCGTCTTCTAATACCGGACGCCAGGGAATGTCGGCGCGGATGGCTTCGAAGCGGTTGGCGTAGCCGAGGGTTTTAGCCTGGGTGATGACTTCGGCCAGGTTATGTTTGTCAGCTTGTACCTGCAAGCGCTGGCTGGCGGCTTCTCTGGCTGCGGTGGCAGGGTTGTAAGCGGATTTTGGCTCGGTAGCGTGTCGGGCATAAGACGTCTGGGCAAGACTGTGCAGGCAATCTTCCAGCATTTCAGGCAGCGGGCCGAACAATTCTGCCAGGCCTTCCTGCACTGGTTTGGGCAGGTTGTTGATGCCGACGCTGGTGACGCTCAAGACGGCATATTTAGGCGCAATGTCACCCAGTTCTTGAAGCGGGCCTTGTGTCAGTTCGAAAATAGTACCGGGGCGCAGCGTGCGTACAGTGGAACGGGCATACCAAAGCTTGTTGCGGACTTCGTGGGCTTGCATGTGCAACTGGCTATAGCGTTGGGCTTCTGCGCTATTGGCATAAGTATACAGACCGGGGCTATCGTAACTTTCCAGCACCGGGGCATGCTTGCCACCGTATTGGTGGTTAGTGGGGGCACTGGCGGCAATGGCTTGTTTGGCTTTGTAGTCGTAAGTGAGTACGGTAGTCAGGCTGGCATGCAGGGTGCGCTTGGCACCGAATGCCTGAATGGTGTCCTGGGCTTCACGGGCATGAGCGCCGTGAAAGCGGATGCCTTGACCACCTAGTGCATGGCTATGGGTGTAGTCTGCCGGGAAAGCGGTGGCCTGAGTGGTGTCAGCGAAGAAGACCATGCGGTGACCAGATGGGGCTTTAGCATGCTCTTCCAGACGCCAGCTTAGACCTTCTTCAGCCAGTATACGGCTGATGAAGGCCAGATCGGTTTCCCGGTATTGTACGCAGTAACTTCGGGGTCTGACATCACTCATGAAAGGCGTAACATCATCGCTCCAGGTCCAGCTGGCGTGAGCGCTGTATTGGGCGAAGACAGTTTCAATGATGTCAATGACGGTTTTATCTTGCCAGACTCGGCTGGTGCGGGTCTGGCTGAGAAGCCATAGCCAAGGCACAAGACGAATGCGATAACGGGCCAGCCCGCCTTCGCTACCCAGCATGGCCGCCTGGTTAATTAAACCGGTAAACGGGGTGCGGGTGCCGTCGCTCAGGCTGACCTGAAGACTGGCTTGCTGGCCAATCAGGCTTTTGAGCGGGATATGGGCGTTGGTGGAGAGGACGATAATGTCGCGAGTGGCGATGGTGTGCAAACCTTCTATTGCGCTAAAGGCTTCTACCAGCAAGCCGCCGGAGCCTAGCTCTAGTGTAACGGCCTGATCATCTTTAAAGGAAATATCATAAAGCCTTGTTTCACTTGAAAACTTAGACAGCATGGCAAGCAGTTGCTGAGGTAACTGAGTGCTTAAATTGGCATTTGTAATAGCAGAATAATCGGACATCTTCGAAGGCGCGTTTATTTAAATTCAATAGGTAAAATCATGGGGAATCAATTTTTTTGTCCGCAAGCTATGGCTGGGTTTTGCAAGCTGACTCTACACTCCACAAGCCCGAACAGATACGCCAGCGACATAACTCCCCTTCAATAAAGCCAAGCTGCCTGCAGCGTTGCAGCAAAGCTTCAGTACTATCGCCGGGCTTGCGTTCCACGATATCGGTGTTACGGGATGCTGTTTTGGTATTTTCCTTAGGTGACACCTGAGATTTCTTTGAACTGGTCTTTTGCTTACCAGATAATTTTTTATCTGTGGCAAGATCGGCCCCCGTTGAGTGCGCTACGATCGCTTCAAGTAAATTAACGTCACTATCAGAGCTTGCGGCAGTTTCGCCATTTTTCTGCTTTTCTTTACTATTGCTTTGCTTGGATGCCTGCTTAGATTCACGTTTAGTGCTTGCTTTAGCTAACTCTACGGAGTTTGCAGGTTTCAATTTGTGGGTTGTGTCACTGGATTTTATTAGTGATTTTTTAGCCGAATATGAATGCGGTGTCGCATCTGCTTCTAATGCGTCAGAAAGCACCCCCTTGGAAATGGGCCTGGATTCGGGATCCGTATGATCACGCAACACCTTATCCTCTGCAGGCTTGAGATTTTCAGTGTTCACAACTTCATTTATGATAGCGGCGGCTTCTGATTTTTTACCCAGATCATTATTTACTTTTTCAACAGGTTGCATTGCTGCTGAAGCAAGAACGATAGTAGCCGGCTTTGATGCCTGTTCAGCCTTAACAACGCCAGCTTGTTCATGAATAGGCCCTTTGCCATCTTGATAGATCAGCCATGCACCCACTCCGCCGATACCCAGGAACCCGATAAGCAATATTCCTCTCAGCAATGAATTACGGGAACCATTAGGCTCCACCTGTCCATTTGCACTAGCATCAAGGGTAGACAATATTCTACCGTTAGTTGCTTCTGCAGCACCGGCAGTTGATAGAAGACTGGGGTGCGAGGAGCTACGCTTTACTTCTTCAGACGAAACCAAACGACAAACTCCTAAAACAGTAGTGTTATGACATAAAATAAGGCATTTTAATTGATGACATTAAAATTGACTTTTTAGTTTCTAAGCTTTCAAGTTATAATGTGCATTGTATCTGGCCGTAAACATTTTAACATTTATGTCGATTAACTAACAATATATGTCGATAAATTAATTTAGTATTATTTTGTCCTAAGGTTTTTTTGTGTTTTTTTTAGCTGTTGCACTTTATTTTTTTCTGGCTTGTTTCATTACTTGGCAAGTGCTCTTCCCTTCTGGGCGAGAATTAATTCTACGCACCCTTTCCGGCATTGCACCCCGAGTACATAATCAATTAAACAAGTTGGGTAATGCCCAGTCGCAAACTGTCAAATCTCTGGCATTCAACACCACCATTTCTTCTAATAAGGCACGTGAATTTACAAAACAACATCGCCAGCTTTTATTAACGGGCATCATAATGATCAGCCTGCCCCCCATACTTGCATGGGTATTTAGCGGCAAAACCATGCTGGGCGGGTTTGAGGATTCAAACCGTTACGAAAACACACAAATTGCTGAACTCCTTAAGGGTGAACAACTTGTTCCTCCCCAGGCCCTGCCTCCTGAAATATTCACTACAGCTGAGGTTACCCAAATCCGGCCTTTATTAATTGGAGCCAGTCGTAATTGGCAATTACTCAACAATAACTTTGCCCAGCAACTCTTGCTTGTTTTTAAAATCATGAAAGAGAAACATGGTTACGACATGGCTATTCTGGAAGGTTATCGAAGCCCTGAAAGGCAAAACATGCTTGCCAGTCAAGGGCCAAGTGTCACAAACGCCAAGGCATTTCAAAGCTATCACCAGTTTGGTCTGGCAGCAGATTGCGCATTTTTACGTGATGGCAAACTGGTTATCTCAGAAAAAGACCCATGGGCAATGAAAGGTTACAGACTCTATGGTGAAGTTGCTGAATCGTTGGGATTGCACTGGGGTGGTCGCTGGAAAATGATGGATTTTGGCCATACGGAGTTTCGTATAGCTGGTGTCATACAGAAATAATTTTTTTAGCTGAATTAAAGCGTATTAGGGGAAATTTATGGGCAGAGCGTTAATTGTATTAGGGGATAAAACATCCCATGGCGGCACTGTCATTGAAGCATCAGGCCAGTCCGACAGTGGCAATATTCGTATCGCCCGCGTGGGTGACAAAGTGACTTGCCCTAAAAAAGGGCACGGCACATGCCCCATAGTGAGTGGAGACCCAACACTAATTATTGATGGCCAACCTGCAGCGCGTCACGGTGACACGACCGCCTGTGGCGCCACCCTTATTGCCAGTCAGTCTTTCACGACATCCTGAAATGCGTCAAATTATATTAATTAACTTTAGGACGGCGTACATCTGATGCAGCAATGGGTCAGACAGTCACTGTTTGTAAGCATCGTATTTGTCACTGTCTGGGTGATGATGGTGATTTACTGGCAGACAAGCAACAGTTTACCCAGTACATCCGAAATAGTGCTTTATCTTTTCGGCGTGCCTTTTGGTTTATTGCTTTCCGTATGGCTGATCCGCCAAGGCATGAGTTTTTTTTCTGCCAAACCCGCTGTGAATAATTCTGACGCACAGATTTCTCAAACTAATGTCGTATCGGAACAGGAAAAATTCGCCAAACAAGAGCGGGAATGGACATTACATATCATTAGCAGTGCAATCGCTTCACCTCATGGTCAGTCAACCGACGAATTAGCTGCCAATCTCACTTCCGATGATGCCAAAATCAATCTGGATGAAGAGCTAATAGACAGTAACGGGTTCCCAATATTTTCCGGACGCATCCAGGATCTGGACGAAGATCTTTATCGTACCGCGCTGGACAGCTGGTTGATTTCACGCAATCTGCCTGAAGTGGCTTGGAGCACTGAACAATTACGCGCCGTGACTTTAGGCAGCAATATAACCATTGAACTGGCCCAACAGGCTGTTACGTACCCCGCTCTCCAAGAATACATTTCCACGCCGCCAGAAAAGCGCAAGCTTGTTTTGTTACCCCCACTTCATTTGCTCACTGCTTTGCCTACGCACTGGGAAGCAGAAAAGCACAAAATTGCGACTGAATGGTTCACCCATTTAATTGAAGAACAAGGCTGGCCATTAGAAAAAATCGTGAGCACTCCCACAAATACAATCAATAACCGTGACCCGCTGAGTATTATTGACAGGTTCAGTGTCCAGATTCACCGCCAGGATATTCCATGCCTGGCGATGCTCGTTACCTGCGAGTCCTATTTGGGCGAAGCTATTATTTCAACGTGGGAAAATACCGGAAATTTACTCACAGGAAACAACCATAATGGACAGACACCCGGGGAAGGTGCCGCAGGCTTACTCATTAGCGATGCGGAACAGGCAAAAAATTTCGACCTGGAAAGTCAGGCTATTATTCATCGTGTATCTAGCGGTAAACGCGAGAAATCAGCTGACAGCAGTGGTCGAATCAGCTCAGACTTTTTAACTAAATTGGTCAATGATGCACTGACCGTTGCCAAAATTGACGCAGAAAAAGTGACGTTTATCGCATCGGATACCGATCATCGTGCCAGCAGAAACGCTGAATTACTGGAAATGGCGTATGTAACTTTCCCTGAGCTGGATTTATTAACACAATGCCTCAAGGGCCCTGCAAAATGTGGATCAGCCGGTAACGCATCGAGCGTGACAGCTCTCGCCTTGGCCCATCATGCCGCTTCATATGATTCAACGCATGCCCTATATGTCAGCAATCAGGACCCTTTCACGCGAACAGCTGTGATTCTGAGCCCGATTGAAGTTGTACCCGAACAAGAAATAACCACTACTTAACTCATTCACTATTTAACTTGAAGCAATATTATGATGCGACAAATTTGGCAATTCCTCACTGATTCACGATCCCTTGCTGTAATTGGCTTTGCGGCGCTGGCTGCCTTTTTATTTTTAGGCGCAGATGCTCTTCAAATTGCCGGCATCTGGGCTGGTGCATTAATCGCATTGGTATTCCTAATTTGGCTGTCAGCCTGGCTGATACGTAAGTGGCGAGCCCGACAGGCCTCGAATCAGATTGGCAGCATGCTTGAGCAACAGGCTGAAAAAGCCTCTGCTAGTGCTGCAACCGTTAAACGTGACGAAGTAAACGCCATTCAAAAGCGTATGCTGGAAGCCATTTCCACTATTAAAACCTCAAAACTGGGGCAGTTGTCAGGGTCAGCCGCACTTTATGAATTACCCTGGTACATGATCATTGGAAACCCAGCCGCAGGGAAAAGTACTGCTATTGCTAATTCTGGACTGCAGTTCCCATTTGCTGATAAGAACGGCAAAATTGTCCAGGGCATTGGCGGAACAAGGAACTGTGATTGGTTTTTCACCACTGACGGTATTTTGCTTGATACTGCCGGACGGTATTCAGTTCACGAAGAAGATCGCGATGAATGGTTCAATTTTCTGGATTTATTGAAAAAGTACCGAAAGCGCGCGCCTATCAACGGTATCATTATTACAGTCAGCATTGCCGAGATAACTGGGAACCGTCCGGAATTCGGTATTAATCTGGCTAAAAATTTGCGCCAGCGTGTTCAAGAACTAACAGAACGGCTGGAAGTATTTGCCCCGGTTTATGTCATGTTCACCAAAGCAGATCTGATCACCGGTTTTAGCGAATTCTTTTTTGATAGTGACTTGGGAGAACGCGACCGGGTCTGGGGTGCAACACTCCCTTACAGCCTGAAAAACACCAATCAGGATGTTTTGTCATTTTTTGATGAGCGTTTTGATGAATTGTATGACGGATTAAAGGAAATGAGCCTGGCCAACATGTCCATGAATCGGGGCGACACAATGCCACCGGGCATATTGACTTTCCCGCTGGAGTTTTCTTCTATCAAAGGACCGCTACGTTCATTCATCGCGACACTCTTTGAAGAAAATCCATTCCAGTTCAAACCTGTTTTCCGTGGATTTTATTTCACCAGCGCCTTGCAGGAAGGCACTCCAATCAGTACATCGTCAGAACGTATCGCTGAGCGATTCAGCCTTAATTTCAGGCAACAGAAACACCCGGAAATTCACTCCAAACATGGTTTCTTCTTGCTTAACCTGTTTCGGAAAGTGATTTTTGCCGATAAGGAACTAGTGACGCAATATGCCAGCCGCAATAAAACGCGTGCCAGATATGTCACATTTTTTGCAGCAATGGCTTTACTTGGTTTATCGCTTGGAGGATGGAGCTGGTCCTACATGGGTAACCGCCAATTAACTGCAAATATCCAGGCTGATCTGGACAAAATTGTCAAAATTCAAGATAAAAATACCAGCTTAAAATCCAGATTCGAAGCACTTGAAATTCTTCAGGATAGAATTGAGCAACTCGATAAATATAGCGAAAGCAGGCCAATGTCTGTGGGATTAGGGCTATATCAAGGTGATTTGCTTTCGCGCAAACTGCGTGAGGAATACTTTGCAGGCATTAGAGAAATCATGCTTAAGCCTGTAGCCGGGAACCTCGAAGCATTTTTAGCTGAAATGAACAACAATGCAGGCAAACTTGAACAAGCAACTCATGCGCCACAAGCATCCGGCTCCACAACCAGCAATATGAGTGCCGATGCAGCTCAGGGTAACAATCCATTATCTGCAATTGCCAATAATACGCCCCAGCCATACAAGGATGCTTCACCAGCCAATGTAGAAGACGCCTATAACGCATTAAAAACTTATTTGATGCTAAGTGATAAATCTCATGCTGAACCCAGCCATCTCAATGACCAGCTCACACGATTCTGGCGCGGATGGCTTGAGAGCAATCGTGGTGCAATGCCACGTGAGCAAATGATTCGTAGCGCAGAACGCATGATCAGTTTTTATCTATCGCAACTAAGCGACCCTTCATGGCCCACAATCGAAGAAAAGCTGTCGCTGGTTGATCAGTCTCGTGACAACTTGCGACATGTTGTACGCGGTATGGCTGCACGAGACCGTGTTTACGCAGATATTAAAGCACGCGCCTCGACTCGATTCCCAGCTTTGACAGTAGCACGTATCGTCGGCGACCAGGACAAAGCACTGGTTGTTGGCAGCTATGCTGTCCCAGGCACATTTACAAAAGATGCATGGGGAAAATTCGTTGAAAATGCATTTAAAGAAGCTGCAAACAAAGAATTGCAAAGTGCTGACTGGGTATTGAAAACCGCTTCAAAAGACGACCTAACACTAGAAGGCAGCCCTGAACAGATCCAGAAGGCGCTGATTAATCAATACAAAACCGAATATGCCAACGAATGGCAAAAGTTTATCAAAGGCATCACCATTTCCGACCTGAATGGATTTGATCAGGCCGTTACTGCAATGAACCGCATGGGCGACCCGCAAACATCCCCTATCAGCAAATTGGTCAATACGGTTTATCAGGAAACATCCTGGGATAATCCATCATTACTCAATGAAGGGTTACAGCGCACTCAGCGAGGCGTAATTGGCTGGTTCAAAGAAAAAATTCTTCGCCAGACACCGTCCCAGCTAAACGTCAATATCAATTCAGACAACATACCAACCTCCGGTATCCCAATGGGGCCAATCGGCAGAGAGTTTTCAGGTGTTGCAAAACTGATTGTTACAAAAGACAAAGACGCCTCATTAATGAAAGGTTACATGGCAACATTATCTAAGCTACGTACCCGCTTCAATCAGATAAAAAATCAGGGAGATACTGGACCAGGAGCCAAGCAATTAATGCAACAAACTCTGGATGGCGGCAGTTCCGAACTTGCCGAAGCCCTGAAATACGTGGATGAGCAGATGCTTACAGGTATGACCGATTCACAAAAACAGGCAATCAGACCTATTTTGGTGCGGCCGCTGATTCAAGCATTCGCGGTCATTATCAAACCAACTGAAACAGAAATGAACAAAATATGGGTAGCTCAGGTTTACGAACCTTTTCAGAATACACTGGCAAATAAATACCCCTTCGCTCCAGATTCCAAAATTGAAGCTACCAATGCTGAAATCGGTCAGATTTTCGGTTCTGAAGGCTCGATAGCGAAGTTTGTTAATACATCGATGGGACCGCTAGTAGTAAGGCGAGGCGATGTACTGACACCAAAAACATGGGCTAACATGGGTATAACGCTTTCGCCTGCCGTAATGAGTAATTTTTCCAATTGGGTTGCACCTTTAAGTGCAGGGGGAATAGCCACCTCATCTACCGGGGGCGCTGCCGAAGCGCAAACCATATTTCAGATTCATCCATTGGCATCACCTGGGATATTGGAATACACCATAGAAATTGATGGGCAGCAATTGCGTTACCGCAACACGCAAGCACAATGGAGCAACTTCGTGTGGCCCAACCCTCAAGGTACGCCAGGAGCACGCATCACGGCAGTTACTTTTGATGGCCGCACAGTCGAAATTGCAAATCAGCCTGGCCACTTTGGGCTGGAAAAACTGATCAGCTCTGCTGCACGCAAACGAAAAGACAATGGCGTCTTTGAAATGAGCTGGGCCAATGGCAACGTTTCTGTTTCAATTGATCTGAAAATCATCAGCAGCCCACAGGTTTCAGGCGCTGCCAACAATAGCTCTACTCCACACAATCAGGGGTTCCGAAATATGAAGTTACCTGAAACCATTACGGGTGGCGCCCCTGTTTCTGCTGAAAATACCGGGACAGCAGATTCTCAAAAGTTGGCAGGAGCAGCGCAATGAGTAACATGTCAACTCAAACAAGAATCGGCTATTTTGGCAAAATACCTGCCCGCGGTGACTTCATCAAGGCAACGGACAATATGCCGTTGATTCACGTGCTGGATGACTGGCTTGCTCAAGCAATGGAACTGCTTTCTCACGACCCACGCTGGAAAATCACTTATGATGCCGTCCAGCCATTTCATTTCGCTTTTATCGGCCCGCGCAGTAACCGTGCCATTGCAGGACATCTGGTTGCAAGCAATGATCAGGCCAATCGACGTTTCCCGTTTCTTACCATGAGCACGATGGAAATCGAAGATTCATCCAGATTCGTCGCCAGTAGCCCCATGATGTTATCCCGTCTGTGGAATCGGCTCGAAACACAGACTGTAAATGTCTTGTCAGCAGATGACCCCACTCCAATGCTCCAAAACCTGTCGACAACTCCTGTCAATCTTGAATTAGATGCTACGGCCTATGAAGCAGCCTTTACCGATTTTCTGGAATTTCAGACCATGGGTGTATTAGGTGAAATGCTTGCTCACTCGGGTTTTAAAGGCTCGCCACGTCAATTAATGTTAGCACTTGGACTCTTATTACAACCAGTCATGGCCAGCAGTTCAAGCAGGCTGGATAAAAGCCTTATTTTGCCTTTGCCCGTAGATCCGATGTATCGCTATCTGGTAGCCGCATTCTGGATGCATTTAATCACGCCCTTTTTAATGCGTGCAGACTTTGAACTATCCCTGTTTTTCGCTCAAATTGAAGCAAAACCTTCCATGATAATGGGTTTCAGCGGCGCTTCCGCCCGCACTTTGCATGCCATCATGGACCCTCTATTTGGACTGGAGCACCATATTTCATTTGACAATACGGAGTGGGTAGAAGAACAAATAAACACAGATTACGGCATGAAAAAATTATCTGCCTATCTGGCTCAACCTAACCTTTCCTTGAAATCGGCTCACGATTCATTCCATGAAACATTTATCGGAACTTAATATCATGCGTTACATATGGATTGCCCTGCTACCCCTGCTTGCCACCAATCAGGTCGGGGCACAGAACTATACTCCCGAAACCGCATCGCCCAATCCCGGTCAAGTTGTAGTCAATGGTACTGTGCCTGATGAAGCAAGCAAAATTGGCGTACTGACACGCTTACGAGAACTGTATGGAGCAGATAAGGTAGTTGATCAAATTGCTGTTGGCTCAGTAGTCGCGCCAGCAAACTGGAACGCATACGTGCAAAAACTGATCAACCCAAACTTGAAACTGATCAGCCGGGGACAATTCAAGATAGACGGTAACGTTGTCAGCGTACGTGGTGAAGTTGCAAATGAATCACAACGTCAGCAAATAGCCAGTGAAATTGCCACCAGCCTTAACTCAACCTATACCGTTAACAATGGCCTGCGCGTTTCATCTTCTCAGCAAGGTATTCTGGATCAAGCACTTTCTAATCGCACTATTGAATTTGATTCCGGCAAAGCCACCCTCACCTCATCGGGAAAAAGCATTCTGGATGAAATGTTGACTGCCTTACTTAAATTAAAAGGACAAAAATTTGAAATTATTGGCCACACTGACAATCAGGGACTTCGATCCAGCAATTTAGCACTCAGCAAAGCGCGTGCTGATGAAGTTAAATCCTACTTTTCAGATAAGGGAATAAATTCAGAGTTGATGACCACATTTGGCCAGGGTTCAGAGAGACCAATTGCCAGCAATGATACTGTAGATGGGCGGGCACGCAATCGCCGCATCGAATTTAGAATTGCTCAGTAAGACCAATACTCATCAACCACCCACAGCCTAAAGTTGGTGAGTTAGTGGCGAGCTATCTGTTCGGATTTTACTATCCTGCCCCACCTACGCTTCTGCATTACTCTTCTGGGTCAGCCGCCTTCTGTTCCATACCCAATAGCTCCTCCACATGAGCTAATGATACGGCATCTTTAATCACTGTTTTCAACCATGTATGCAAAGGAATATCTCCCCAGTTAGCGGCTTTATCAGCCAGATAACCTACCGGACTGTGAGGTTCAGTACGTCTGAAAAACTCTGCCACCTGTCTTAATTGGTTTAGCGCCTGAGCGCGAGTCTGAATTTCTCCACTCACAGCTGAGATCGATGGCGCTACACTTGCAGCATCAACCTGAGTGGGTGCTGCAACTGATACACGTTGCGTAACAACACCTGCATCCTGAGCAAACCGAGTCACTGTGTGAATCACTGCGCTCAATGCATCTTTTACCGCAGAAAATCCAGGGCCATCAATCCCCAATCTGGCATCAACCGACTTTTCAAGCTGAACTACTGCATCCAGACAGTATTGTGAATCAACCAATATTTTTTCGTAAAATCCTCGGGTGCTTTTGCGACGGGCCGATTCTATATCAACCAGCTTAAGCCCGGTATCAGAACCACCCACTTCAGAAGCCGATTTATCAGTATTTGCTGCGCGTATTCTTGCAGCTTCAAAATCAATTGTTGAATATGCTGTCTTCTTACCTTCAGTGAGTGGCATTTCACGAACCAGCTGGGCAGCACGGACAAGCAACCAGCTCAAATTCCCTATGCGCTGTTCTTGATCATTACCCTCTGCCAATGGATAGAGCCCATTCCAGTATTGATCGCAAAGTCCTGCAATGAGTAAACAACCATCCCCCAAACCACGAAAATGCATAATTTTGGCGCTAGCTTCAGTCAGCCACACCGCCAAGCGCAGATCTTTGCTTTTTAATTCAATCAGTGAAGTGCACTGTTGAACGACAAATGGCCAGTCTGCTTCTTTCAGCTTGGTTACCCACTCCCCTTGATCCAGCGAAGGGTCATCAAATCGGCGGGCTTCAGAAATGGCATCTATCTCACTTGAAAATGACAAATCCTCACCACAAGGTTTGGAAACACTTATCGGGTTAAGCAATTGACTCACACTAAACATAATATCTCACAAAATACCTGATCCAACTGGCTGAAAATTAACAAGAGGGTAATACTAAGCAGTCATCAAATAAATGCGTTCATATCAGTTTTTCTACAAAAAATTAATCAACCTGATATCAAACCAACTCTTGAGCACCCGCAATTTTAGCCCTATTTACTGAAAAATTAGATTATACCCAAAAAATGCCAAGCAAATTATTATAAATGCCATTAAAATATATGCCATTATTTTAAATAAGTAACTAGTAACATTTTTTTCAAATAAACGTTCATATGCAAAAAATATATTTTCACTCAGCAGAACTGACACGTATGTTGATCACGATCGCATTATTATTGAAGAACCTCCATGACTGACGCATTACAAGCGGCTGCAAATTTACTCTCCACCTTGCTTTCCCGCTGGACTCAAACAGATCGACTGCTGCACTTGCATACTGTATTGGATACGACCCACGGCCCGAACGTACTGCTTGCCGAACAACTTCGCTGTGTTGAAGGCATCGGCATTCTGGATGATGATGTGACCAATCTGGAAGAAGCTTCAACTTCACATGGCTTCAAATTTGAACTGACAGCACTTAGTCAGGATTCCCACCTTGAATTAAAAGCGCTCATCGGACAACCTGTGCTGCTAGAAATGCTCACCTCAGCCAGCAGAACCAACCTGCGTCCGTTTCATGGCTATATTACCCGGGTTGAGTGTGTTGGTTCAAATGGCGGTGTTGCGCGTTACAAACTGATCATCGAACCATGGATTGCATTCCTCAGCTTCAGGCGCGACAGCACCACCTATCAGGATATGACTGTTTTCGACATTATCGAATCCGTCTTTAAAGATTACGAAGGCCAAGGTAAACTGATACCTGCGTGGCGTCTGGACATAGCTGATCGCACGCTGTATCCCAAACGTTCACTGACCACCCAGTATCAGGAATCCGATCTGGCTTTCATAGAACGATTAATGAACGAAGAAGGCTTGTTTTACTGGTTTGAACACGAAGGCAACGCGCAAAGTACCAGCCTGGGTGCACACACCATGGTCATTGCTGACCATAACGAAGCATTCAAGCCTAATGCACAATCTGTTATCAACTTCACCCAGCCCGGTGCAGTCATGAAAAGTGACAGCATTGACCGCTGGCGTAGCGAGCGGCGCTGGCAGACCAATGCAATTGAACTGGTGAGCTGGGATTACCGCAGCGTTGACACCCGCCCTGTCGCAGCTCACAGCAGTACTGAGAACAGTACCGACAGCATGCCACTGGTCAGCCAGGATGCCCCAGGCGTATACAGTTACGAAAACCGCGAACAAGGCCAGCGCATTGCTAACAACCAATTGCAAGCTCTGGAAGCCCACAACAAGCTATTTACAGGCGCAGGTACCGTCCGCACCCTTTCTCCCGGCACTACCTTCTCCCTGCAGGGTCATGCAGAACTTGATCAGGAAATTGATAGCGCAGCACGAACCTTTGTCATCTTGCGCATCGTTCACCTGGCCCACAATAACCTCAGCGCAGAACTCCAATCCCAGATCGAACTGGCATTGGGTCTGAGCGAGCTAAACAAAGTTAATCAAGATGTTACAGCGCTTGATAACTTACACGCAACCGGCAATGCCATGGGCGAACGCCCCCTGTACCGCAACCGCATGGATGTGATCCACAGCAGCATTCCTTATCGCAGCCTGTATAGCGATGACCAAGGCCGCATGCTGCATCCCAAGCCTACTGTCTTCGGCCAGCAAACTGCCATAGTTGTAGGCAGCGGCGGTCCAATCCACACTGATCGCGATCATCGCATTAAAGTGCAGTTTCACTGGCAGCGCGGTCAGAACAGCCACAGTCGCTTAAGCCATCCTAGCACTGACGGCCATACTGGTGCACCAGCCAATGAGCAGGCAGGTACCTGGGTACGTGTTGCCACTCCTTTAGCGCCTATAGCAGGAACAAATTGGGGCAGCCATGCCCTTCCCCGCGTGGGGCAGGAAGTATTGGTGGATTTCGTGGAAGGCGATATCGACCGCCCAGTCGTCATCGGCAGTCTTTACAATGGCAAGGGGCAAGCAGACGCCCAATCTAATCAATTCAGCCAGGGCACAGGCGTGGCTACCGGCAATGCTTCTGCCTGGTTCCCCGGTGAACAGGCAGGCCATGCCCACCCTGCTGCCCTTTCCGGCATTAAAACCCAATCCATGAACGCCAGTCAGTCTGGTGGAGGGGCTTATAACCAGCTGGTATTCGATGACAGCCCAGGCCAAAGCAGAACCGTACTGCAAAATCATGCCAGCCCGCATCAGGGCACCGCAGAATTGAACCTGGGTCATTTGCGCCACCAGTCGGATAACCAGCGGCTGAATCCTGCGGGTTTTGGTGCAGAACTCAAAACCCGGCACAGTGCCGCTCTGCGTGCTGGACAAGGCTTATTGCTAAGTACCCATGCCCGCCCTAACGCCAGCAGTACCCAACTGGATTCCAGAGAAGCTCTGGCGCAGATCGAACAAAGCCAGCAGTTGCAAGCTAACTTGGCTGACACAGCGCAAAAGCACAACGCCAAGCTACTGGGTGAACCTGCGCCGGACAAACTACCCGCTATTGCGCAAATGCTCAACAGCATAGAAGTCGTCACTAGCACCACCGCTGGTGCTAGTGACGGCACCAGCGGTGGTGCCGGGCAGGTGACCGCTTACAGCGAACCTCATATGCAATTCTCCAGCCCTTCAGGCATTGCTGCCAGCACACCTGCCAATGCAATATTTGCAGCAGGTAACACCAGCAGTATTACAGCGGGGCAGGATATTAACTTTGCCGCCCAGGGCAATACCCACCACGCGGTGAAAGGCGGCATCAGCCTGTTTACTTATGGCAAAGCGACCAACACCAGCAAGCCGAATCAGGAAACCGGCATCAAGTTACATGCCGCCAGCGGTAAAGTAACCAGCCAGAGCCAGTCAGATGAAACCAGACTGACGGCGGATAAAAGCATTACCGTAGCCAGTATGACCCAGAGTGTGACTGTGGCTGCCCCTAAACATGTGTTGCTGACGGCGGGTGGGGCTTATATCAAGATTGAAGGCGGGAATATTGAGATTCATGGGCCAGGGACGATAGCGTTTAATGCAGGAATGAAGACGTTGACGGGGGGAAAGAGTAGCAGCCCTTCTTTGCCTGAATTGCCTAAAGGTCAAAATTTCCAGTACGCTAAGCAACTCATGATTACTTCTTTGGAGGGTATCACATTGGAAGGCGCTTCTATTAGACTGTTCAAACCCGAAGATAAATCCGTGATGCTGAATGGAACTGTCGGCCCTGATGCAGCATCACCTGTTGTTGAGCGAACTGGGGCACAACAATATACTGCCATAGCTGGGTATACCGAATGGAGTTTTTCCTTTACCGATTTGGATCTATCTGACGAGTACAGCCAGAATATGAATGGGTTTCCAGGTGAAAGTGCAGAAGATGGCCGCGACGAAGAACAGGATCTTGGGGGAGCATTAATATGATTCAACAGCCTATTTACACTGTAAAATCTGGCGATACCCTTTGGGGAATAAGTCATAAAACGGGTGTGGATATCAATCATTTGGCCAAGATAAACAACTTGCATGGAAAGGCGCTGCACACATTGCGCATCGGGCAGACTATCACCCTACCAGCCACCACTGCGCTGCACGATACAACCTTGGACATTAACATCCTAGATCTTACTTTCAAACCCATCAAGAACGCACACCTAAAGCTTGAATATGATGGAGACCTCCATGAAGTTACTGCCAACTCTAATGGTGTTGTGTCCAACATCCACATCAACGATCATGCCCAAGGGTTAAAAGTCCAATTTCGAGGTATTGATGGCAAGTACATTTTGATTGCCGAACACAAAACGCTTCCACTGGGGCGCAAACTGTTGACACTAACTTCGCGCGAGGTAGTGCTTAAGGGGGCTTATTACGCAAAACCAGGCGCACAGAGACAAACTAAAACATCGATCAAACACGAAATAGTGCGCGCCAATAACGGCGTACATATCAAACCCAAAGGTGCTACACCCAAGCCCGATGCTGCGCTTGGTGCAGCACCCACCAGTGTAAACAAAGAAACCCGCGTGGAAGGCGGCATCCCAGTGCAGGTTGCGGCTACGATATTCACCGAAGGCAATCTATTACTCTCACCTGGTAACGAAAAGTATCGCAAACTTATCCTTGCCAGTGCGCAACGATATGGTTTTACGCCACATACGCTAGCAGCGCTGATCGATGCGGAAGCCAGCAAATCGAAAGACACATGGGAAGCAGACTCTTTTAACAAAAGCACGAACGCAGCCGGACTAACCCAGTTTCTGAGGAGCACATGGCTGGAGATGATGGCAGAACCGCGTTCACTGATGAACCAACGGCTCAAGCAGGAACAAAAATTTGACAAAATCATAGGTGAACTGGATTCGTCTGGTGAGTATTGCCTCTATTCCGTAAAGGGAAGTGGCAAGAACCAGATCAAGGAGGAATTAAGCAGCACTCTAATTGCCAATCTACTTAAATGGCGATTCACACCGGAATACGCCATTGATACAGCGGCACTCTATGGCAAAATCAACCTTGAAAAACTCGCCAAGCGTGGCTTGAATGTCGCCTCACTCGCCCCTGAAGATTTGGCCAAGGTCATGTATCTGGCCCACCATGAAGGGGCTGGTGGGGCGGTGGCTGTGATTAAAGGGACACTTGACGATAAAAGAGCTAAAAAAAATCTACCAAAACAAGTTGGTAATATACAAGCAGCTTCACTGTTTGCGCGTTTTAAAGATAACCACGTAGAGGCTTATTCTTATTGGCTTTACACCTACACTGATTCCAAGATTAACGTCGCACATTTCATGGTCAAATCTGCAGGAGTGGCTCCCAAAAACGCTGCCAAGATCGCTGAAACGCTCGGTGCCCCTATCATTCCAAAACCCGCAGAAAAAGTTGCAGCAAAAGCACCTGCACTTCTAACCAAAGCCGGGGCCTCAGAAGGGTGGCACGATCCTCTTGACAGTTGCACCCTTCGGACTGCAAAACTCGCCAGTGTTAAGAGCGCGACATTTGGCATGGTGCGTAACGGTGGTAAAAAGGCACATCAAGGTATCGATCTGAAAGCCGACCCCGGAACTCCAATATATGCTGTTGCAAATGGAAAAGTGGTGGCATTTAGTCATGATGTATCGCCAGGTAAAGGATATGGCAGGACAATCACTCTGGCTGTAGACATTCAGGACCTACAAAAAAAACAACGTGATTTGGTTTTAGCAAAAAAGGCCGATGCTGAAGTTGTATATTTTTTCTATGCGCACCTTAAAAACATTGATGCAAATATAAACGTGAATAAAAACGCAGAAATTGCAATTGCCAAGGGAACAATAATAGGGACAACTGGCGACACAGGTAATGCAAACGGTATGGATACCATTAGCAACGGTGCTCATCTGCATTTTGAAGTTAGACTAGAAGAACACCCCAGAACTAAACTTCTTGACCGGCTTGATCCAAAACCATTCATTAACCAGTGTAATTAAATAGATAACCAAAATAAAAATGTTAAAAAAATATTCGTTTTTGATATTAAGCGCTTTTCTTTGCTTCATTTTTATTGCAAACGCAAAGGATGTGACCTCAAACACCAAAAAGAAACTTCCAATTGAGTGCACCGATCATGATAATTTCGATATGACTGATTGCGAAAAAGCACGTCAACTCGAACAATGGGTAAGAGATCAAGAAAAAGTACCTGATGATAAGCGTTTTTTATCCGCAATGATGGGTGAAGACTTACTAATTGAGAAATTTTCAGGATTTCGTATAGGCCTTCATAAAATCCAAATTGCGGTAATTAAAGATATGGTAACTAGTGTAAAAATTGGTGTTCCAAATGTTACGGGTATGTATGCAATGGGCGCTGCCAACGGGTGCGATATCATTAGCTCAATCGATATTTTGAACAACACAGAATATTTCACTTTTTTTAGATGGGAATGTCAATCAACCAAAAAGAATGGTGCTAGAGAAAAAAGATATGATTACTATAATTACGATAAACATTACCGACGGTTGGACAATGTAATATCTTCAAGTTACCAAAAAATATACCCCTCACTAACTTATACTAAAGGTACATATAAATTCCAATGGCTTAACTATAAGCAAAGTGATGGAACGCCAAACCCAATTTTTTATAATTTCAAAATATCAGGTAACCGCCCGGCTGATTTAAAATGTGGCCGCACATGGAATGACGAGTGCGACATAACTATGATTGCCCCAATACCTCAAAATCAGTACAAGATACTTGATGAGTGATTAACAACAACTAGATTCCCGTGAAGCTCTGGCGCAGATTGAACAAAGCCAGCAGTTACAAGCGAATCTGGCTGAGACAGCGCAAAAGCACAACGCCAAGCTACTGGGTGAAACTGCACCGGATAAACTACCCGCTATTGCGCAAATGCTCAACAGCATAGAGGTCGTTAAAAGCACGGCAACCGTTGCCAGTGAAGGCACCAGCGGTGGTGCCGGGCAGGTGACCGCTTACAGCGAACCTCATATGCAAATCTCCAGCCCGGCAGGCGTAGCTGCCAGCACACCTGCCAATGCAATCTTTGCCGCAGGCAACACCAGCAGTTTTACAGCGGGGCAGGATATTAACTTTGCTGCCCAAGGCAATACCCACCATGCGGTGAAAGGCGGCATCAGCCTGTTTACTTACGGCAAAGCAACCAACGCCAGCAAGCCGAATCAGGAAACCGGTATCAAGCTACATGCCGCCAGTGGTAAAGTAACCAGCCAGAGCCAGTCAGATGAAACCAGATTGACGGCGGATAAAAGCATTACCGTAGCCAGCATTACCCAGAGTGTGACTGTAGCCGCCCCTAAGCATGTGTTGCTGACGGCGGGTGGGGCTTATATCAAGATTGAAGGCGGGAATATTGAGATTCATGGGCCAGGGACGATGGCGTTTAATGCAGGAATGAAGACGTTGACGGGGGGGAAGAGTGAATCACTTACACTACCCACGTTTACAAACAGCACCCTTAGCTTGAACACCTTTGAAAGGCATACCTATGCTGCTCAGTATCAGGTTTTTGAAGGTGAAAATCTAGTTCCCAATCAGCCTTATGTCTTAACGCTTCCAAATGGTACCAAACACTATTCAACGACTAATACTGAAGGTAAAACACTTAAGGTCGGAACGTCAGAATCTAAAGATTTAAAACTGACATTATTGGAAAAAGACGATTGGATACAAGAAAATATTAATGTATGGCATCAAGAAATGGACAAACATTGGGGCTAATGTGATCAAATTCCTGTCGGTTAATGATGCCATTTCCGGTTGTTAGTCAGCGCCAGCCATTGAATTCAAAAAGCCATATGCAAAAGTTCGCTGGTGGCTTTACTCAGAATTTTTTACAACATTATTTTTACTACAC
Organism: Sulfurirhabdus autotrophica; assembly: GCF_004346685.1. NCBI lineage: Bacteria > Pseudomonadati > Pseudomonadota > Betaproteobacteria > Nitrosomonadales > Sulfuricellaceae > Sulfurirhabdus > Sulfurirhabdus autotrophica. Next base: position 1,508 of record NZ_SMCO01000026.1, on the reverse strand, counting down.
TATGAAAATCAAAAAACATTCATTCTCAACTTTAGGACTCATTGTTATATCGCTGGTTAATGTCGCTTGTTCTGCTCGAGATTTCGAACCCTAGACCGAACAAATGACTTGCGGGGAAGCACAGTACAAACTGGTGTCAATGTGCAAAAAATCTAACGACTCCATGACGTTGAACGAATGCAGATCTCAAACCTTGGAGATCACACACAACAATATAGTGCGTAAAGTAAAATTACCTGAACTAAGTAAGTTTAGTGCACGACTCTACCAAAAAGTCGGCGGGAATATAAATGAATTATATGTTACTCAATGGGGGTGCGGTCACAGCGACAAGATCAATGTAGCTATACTTTATTACTCAATTGGGGGAGGGTCAGCTCCTTATGCAGATTCTTCTGCGATGTATGCTGCTACGGGCGTACTTATCGAAGATGAAAAATTTGAAAAATACCGTAATGCAACTAGGGACGGCCTCGGCCACTTGAAATCTGTACGTTCAATTATGCCTGATTGAAGGGTAAATATATGCCAACTATTTACGAATTTTTGTGAGCCAAAAAAGGTCGCGCTTATAGGGAAGAGCAAATTAAAAGTTTCTCTTTTTTGAATCTTAAACCCATTATAGAAAAACCAGCTGGCGCTTTGGCAGGCCTCTCACGAATTCATGGGGATGCCGCGCCCTTGGTACAAGATAAAATTATCGATATATTGGTTGAAATTGGCGCACGCTACAAACTATCATATCGCGATATTGCCCACCTGCTACTTATTTGCAAAATTGAGTCAGGATTCAATCCCGATGCTGCCGCAGGTACATCCTCAGCAGGTGGATTGGGACAATATACAAAAGTTACAGTCAAAGAAGCAGCCAAATCCAATGTTTCAAAACTACGCTTAGGCTTTAATCTGGATTTATCAGGCGACTATATTTTTGATGCTGAGCATGGAGCATATGGTGTAGTTCTATCATTCATGATCGCCAAAGAGCATGCCATTGAATTCTTTGCTAAAGATTATGAAAAACATCTCTACCTTTTTCATCATGAGGGTTGGTATTTCAAGCCAACTAAAGAACATATGGAAAAAACTCGTCCTCAAGATGTACTGAAAATTATAGATAAAAACATAATTCCACACCTTGATGCATTAGAAAACCTTCTATCCAAGAAAACGGAAGTATCGTTCAAGCTTCTTACCAAAGACGAAAAACCTTACCCAGATCAACCTTATGTAGCCATTTTTCCATCGTCAAGCCCGTCAAAGCACAAACCTGGAATTGTGCAAGGAAATACAAAAAAAGATGCCGAATTCATTTTTGGAAAAACGGATAGTGAGGGAAAAACACAAGTTCTCAAAACGAATGGACTGGCGGAAATACTGTTTATTATTTTAAACAAAGATTATAAAAAGTTACCTGATTATAAAGCATCCTCAGCCAGTCTTATTCGACACAGGGGATGAGGCCGTGTAACGGCCGAGGCCCTAAGCAATCTGGTGAGGATAGTGGA
>NZ_SMCO01000025.1 GCF_004346685.1 Sulfurirhabdus autotrophica | reverse complement strand
ACTACAAGCCTTCGCAGGCAGTAGCTACGTCTCAGAACAGACCGATTTCGATAACCAATTAAATTTGTTCGATTTTTAACCGGACACTAGTGATTTTTACTACAAAATCCGCTACTTGGGCAATGCCAACTGGTAACACTAGCGGTAAGGATGGCAATTTCCATAGTGCTTCTAAAACAGTGGCAATGGCTCCATTTTCAAGATCATTCCGCTGTACTTCCAGACACCGCCCAAACTGACTTAGCCAGTCCACCAGAAACGCTTCCTCTGGCCAATCAAATCGACGCAGATACAATACAGGCACACCATTCACTGCCGCTTCTGCAAAACTGCCATATCCCGGTTTGGTAATCAGCGCGTCACATGAGCACAGAATATCAGTAAAACTCATACCCAACGCTTCCAGTTCGATCGCATCCGGATGGCAAACGCCCCAACTGCGCTGAACTACCCACTTTACTCCAGCAATGCTCGGCCATTGCTCTACTGGCAAACGCATCTGTATACCACCCATGGCGACCAAAACCAGCTTCACATCCTGCGTTAGCCCAAATTTTGCATCTATTTCTGCACGGCGATTGATGCCTGTTTGTCCAATTGGGCCGAGTTCCAGCGTATTCTGTAATTGCAGCATGGGCATGGAGGGTTGCAGCCTGACAAAATGCTCTGCGCTATTGTAGGCTGCCAGCATCTGCCGGTGAATTTTAGCTGCACCGGGCAAACCTGAGCAGTAATGCTCATATATATCTGCCCAATTTAACGAACACATACCTAAAGCAGGAATGCCAGCGTGTTTGGCAGCTGCCAAAGTGAGGTAAGAAACATCTGAAAACACCAGATCAGGCGCATTTTGTTGCAGCACTTCAGCTTGCTGCGCTATTTTACTTGCCCAGTTCTGGTGAAAATCTGTATAGGCTTGCGCACTTTCTTCCACCAGCACTTCTACTGCATTGGCCATGCACATGCCAAAATCAGTCGCTGCACAAATGTGCTCAAAAGGCCCATGAATCCGGCTTTGCAACTTTTCAACGGGTACTGCACACTGCACGGTGAGCTTTAATGCAGGTATCCGGCGGCGCAATTCATTCAGTACTGGTGCAATTTGAGCAATATGACCAAAACCATGTGAAGAGATATCAACAAATAGATGAGGGCTGTGCGACTTCCGGTTTTCAGGCAGCATTTGCAGGCTGTAAAAGCTGTTTCAATAACGGTATGGTAATCGGCCGTTTGGTTTCAAGAGAAAACCGATCCAGAGAATCCAGCATCGCGAGCAAAGAAGGCATGTCTCGACGCCAGTGCCGCAAGAGATATTCTGCGACTTCTTGAGAGAGTTCAAAACCCCGTTCTTGGGAATGGGTTTTCAATGCCTGAATTTTTTCCACGTCACTTAACGCGTGGATCTGATAAATAAGCCCCCAGCCAAGACGAGTCACCAGATCCTGGCGCAATGTAAGCTGCGCAGGCGCACAATGACCGGAAACCAGCAATACGCCCTGCCCTTCACGCATACGGTTATACAGATTAAACAATGCTATCTGCTGCTGTTCATCCAGTAGTTCTACATCATCCACCGTGACAACTGCATTTTCCAGCGCTTCGGGGTCAATTACTTGATGCATACCGGCATTGATATAGATTACGTCGCGCTGATTCACACTCATGCTTTGAAGAAACGCTTTCAGCAAATGGCTTTTGCCACTACCTGTTTCCCCCCAGACATAAACAAAACGCTCTTGCAAACCTGAGGCTGCCAATGTGTATAACATTTGCAGCAATTCCACATTATGCCCGGCAATAAAATTGGCCAAAGAGGGAGATTGCGGTGGAGAAATATCAAGAATTAATTGTTTCATCAGTAAACTATTTTCTATAAAAGCGGAAGTTTCAACCTTGATAACTTGTGCTATCCATGTACTTTCTGCGCACCTGGCGTAACCCGACAAGAAGCACGGCACTAGCCGGAAGCGCCAATAAAATACCAAAAAACCCGAATAACTGACCAAATGCCATCAAGGCAAAAATAACAGCAAGTGGATGCAAACCAATACGCTCTCCAACTAGCCAAGGTGTAACAATCATTCCTTCCAGCAGCTGGCCAACACCAAAGGCAATCCACACGGGCACCAGCCCACCCAACCCTTGAAACTGCATTGCCCCCGCCAACGTGGCCAGCGTCAGCCCCAATATCATGCCCAGATAAGGAACAAAGACCAGCAAGCCGGCGATTATACCGATTGGCAGCGAATATTCTAAACCCGCTATCCAAAGTGCCAGGGAATAGAAAACAGCCATTAACAGCATGACTGAAATCTGCCCACGCAAAAATTCGCCCAGCACCTGATCTGATTCTTTTGCAAGGGCAGACACCCGTGCATGCCAACGACGCGGGATCATTTCATCAATATGTGCAACCATGATATCCCAGTCACGCAACAGATAAAAAAACACCACAGGCACCAATAATGCATTAACCAACAGCCCCACCAGCGCCATCCCGCTGTTCCCCAAAGACGGTAACACCTTGGCAGCCAACCCGCCTGCGCTTTGCCAATGAGCAGCCAGGGCAGTCTGCACGGCAGAGCTATCTAATTGCAACTCCACACCAAACCGGGCTTTCAACCAGGGGGCTACCTGAGTTCTGAACCAGTCGACGTAACCGGGCAACCGCTCAACCAGCAATTGGGTTTCCTTTTCAAACAAGGGCACCATAATCAGGAACAATGAAACAAACAACACCGCCAGAAAAATCATGGTCAGCAACACACCGGCAGTCCGCGGAATTTTGCGCATTTCCATTTTATCCACTAATGGGTCGCAAATATAAGCCAATATGGCGGCAAACAGAAAAGGGGAAAGGATCGGGGCAAGCAGATAAAGTAAAAACAGGGTAATCCCTGCAAAAGCAAGCCACCACAAGTAATTCAGATCGTCTGAGCGTTTTGTTGTCATTTGAGGTAAAATTGTCGAAATTTCTTTATTGAAATAAAGAGCTACTTTATCCTGTAGAAAGCGAGAACTCAACTTGAGCCAGAAAGACGCAAACAAAGATTCCTTAAGCTACCGCGATGCCGGTGTTGATATAGTTGCAGGCGATGCACTGATAGAGAATATCAAACCCTTCGCCAAAAAGACCATGCGCCCTGAAGTAATGGGGGGAATTGGCGGTTTTGGTGCGCTATTTGAAATCTCGAAAAAATTTAAAAATCCCGTGTTGGTTTCCGGTACTGACGGTGTAGGTACCAAACTCAAACTGGCGTTTATGCTGAACAAGCACGACACCGTAGGTATTGACCTGGTGGCCATGAGTGTTAACGACATCCTTGTGCAAGGGGCTGAACCCCTGTTTTTCCTGGATTATTTTGCTTGTGGAAAACTGGATGTTGCCGTTGCTACTGACGTGGTAAAAGGCATAGCAGCGGGTTGCGAGTTATCCGGCTGTGCACTTATCGGTGGTGAAACCGCTGAGATGCCTGGCATGTATCCTGCAGGGGAATACGACCTGGCCGGTTTTGCAGTCGGTGCCGTAGAAAAAGAAAAAATCATCAGTGGCGACACCATTTGTGAAGGGGACGTGGTGTTGGGCATGGCATCCAGCGGTGCTCACTCCAACGGTTATTCCCTTATCCGCAAAATCATTGAACGCACCGGTATCGACCTGAACTCGGATTTCCATGGTCAACCCCTGGCGGATGTTGTCATTGCGCCAACGCGTATTTACGTCAAGCCACTGCTTGCGCTGATGGAAAAACTGCCGGTTAAAGGCATGGCCCATATTACTGGCGGCGGCTTGCTGGAAAACATTCCCCGCATTCTGAAAGACGACCTTACCGCTGTTCTGGACAAAAATGCCTGGCAAATGCCTCCACTATTCCACTGGTTGCAAGCAGAAGGCAATGTAGAAGCCAATGAAATGTATCGCACTTTCAACTGCGGCATCGGCATGGCAGTCGTGGTTGCACAGGAACACGCTGAAGCGGCAATGAAACAGTTGCGCGATTCAGGGGAAACAGTTTGGAACATTGGCCGCATCCAGAAACGTACTGAAGGCCAGCCGCAGACCGTAGTGCAATGAAACGAATAGTCGCCCTGATTTCAGGGCGCGGCAGCAACCTCCGCGCTATATTGGAAGCAGATTTACCCGTTACCATTGTAGCGGTGATTAGCAACAAACCTGACGCTGCGGGGTTGCAGCTCGCAGAACAGTACGGCATCCCGACACAAACGGTTAATCACCGTGATTACCCGGATCGTGAATCGTTTGATGGTGCACTGGCTGACATTATTGATGCTTACCAACCTGACCTCATCGTGCTGGCTGGGTTTATGCGCATTTTGACTGATGGTTTTGTTATCCGTTATCAGGGAAGAATGATCAACATTCATCCCTCCCTGTTGCCCGCCTTTCCGGGGCTGGATACCCACGGACAGGCACTCAGGGAAGGTGTAAAAATACATGGATGTACCGTTCATTTTGTGACCCCAACCCTGGATCATGGACCGATCATTGTTCAGGCCGCTGTTCAGGTGCTGCCTGACGACACATCCGATACACTGTCAGCGCGCGTATTGGAACAGGAACACAAAATCTATCCCCAGGCCATTCAATGGTTTGCGGAAGGGCGTTTACATATCAATAACCACGGTATTGTGAACCTCAGCGCGCCAAAGTTGTCTCACGACGTACTGTTATCACCATGGGAACCCCAGTGAAATTTCTGCTCTTAATTGTTTTATTCTGTTTTTCTGCACTCACACTGGCAGGCACACCTCAACGTGTGAATGCCACGTACAGTTTTTATAAAAGTGGCCAGGAAGTGGGTGTGGTCACAGAAACATTTACTCGTACTGGCAACCGCTATGAAATTCTGAGCGAGACCAAAGCAATCGGCATTTTTGCCTTATTTGCCAAAGGAAATATCAAATTAATCAGCCGTGGGGAAATCACCAAAGACGGTTTGCGCCCTTTACATTTTGAACATCACCGAGGCAGTGATCCTGAGAAATTGATTGTTGCTGACTTTGACTGGAAAGCACAAACACTTACCATGAAATATGATGGTAAAACCGAAACCATGGCACTTGTGCCCGGCACTCAGGACCGAATCAGTCGCATGTACCAGTTCATGTTTGAACCTCCAAAAGGCAAGTCATTGGCGTTTTCCATGAGCAACGGCAGAAATATTGACCAGTATCACTATGTGCTCACCGATCAGGAACTACTTAAAACCCCAGCAGGATCATTCAAAACCAGTCATTTTGTCCAGCAGCATAAGCCAGATGAAAACGGTGCGGAAATGTGGCTGGCAAACACTATGCGTTATTTTCCTGTATTGATCATTATCAAGGAAAAAGACGGCGGAAATTTGGAACAGCAACTAACGAAGCTCACCATTAAATAATTCATGAATCTTACCAGCCGTACCGCAATTTCTAAGAAAATTGTATGGGCACTGGTTTTATCTATCGTCGTTCACCTGTTGCTCTGGTATGGACCTCAGATACATTTACCATTTAATCAAATCGAATCTGCCCCACTTGATGTCAGATTAGTGTTGCCTCAAAAACCCGTTCCGGCGGAAATAACCAAACCCAAGATCAACACTAAACAATCATCCCGCTCAAAACCGCCCACACCGCGAATTCTCAAACCGGCCCCCTCTGAAGCCATTGCAGAGGCACCTCAACCGCCCATAGCTGAAGACGTCTCAAGGGAAAGCCAACCAATCAAGGAGGCCCCAGAGCCTGTTGCACAGATAGAAAAGCCGCAACAAAAAATTGATGCCCCTTATCCTTTACCCAAACAAGCCGAGATTCACTTCAACCTCTACAAAGGTGAAAACGGATTAAACGTGGGTAAGGTCGTCCAAACCTGGCAAATACAAAACAATCGCTATTCCCTGACTAGCGTTGCTCAAGCCACAGGTATTTTCTCCTTGATAAAGTCCGGTAAATTTGTACAGACCAGCCAGGGAAAACTGACAGATAACGGACTGGAACCTGATGCATTCTGGATCCAGCGTGGGCAATCAGCTGACAGCACCGAATCGGCCCAACTCGACCACCGAAATAAAACACTGACTTTGAGCTCAGCACAAAACACGACCACCCTGCCACTTCCCGATGGCACACAAGATTTATTAAGTTTTACCTACCAGATAGCAGCAAATCCACCAAAAATAGGACAAACCCTCCAACTTTTCATCACAAACGGCAGAAAACTGGATGCCTATGAATACCAGGTTATCGGTGAAGAATTACTGGAATTACCCCAGGGGAAAACCAAAACGCTACACCTGAGCAAAGTCCACAAACCGAATGAAGATGGGACTGACATCTGGTTTGGAATTGAGCAGTATTACTTGCCTGTCAAAATTCGTTTTACCGATCGTGACGGCGGCGTTGCGGAACAAATTGCCAGTGAAATCCAGATTAAATCTGAAAAAAACAATAAAGCTGATGCAGCGACAGAACAACAGCCCCTATCAGGTTCATAACCCTCTCCACTTTTGGCTAAGACTAACTGGCTTCGCAAGGCTTTGTTTTTCGGCGCCTCGATGGATTCTAAATATTAGGATTAAAAATTTTAGGTGAAATTTATAGCTTCAAACACCAAACTCATTTAAAATCAGCCACTTTACTATCTTCACACTGCCCGTCATGCCTCTTTATCCCGAACAGTTAGAACTCGCCGTTGCCGCATTACGCTTCATTTTGCCGCTCAGAGAACCTGCTGATGTCACGCTTAGCCGTTTTTTCCGCGAAAATCCTAAATTAGGGTTGAATGACCGTGCGTTTATTGCTGAAACAGTATTCGGCATTTTACGCCGCAAACGCTTTTTGGAAACAATCACCGGAAAACCAACCCCTCGCTTGTTGCTATTAGCCTATCTGGCGCGCTTGCAAGGCATGAATATGCGTGAACTGGAACCTTATCTGCAAGGTGATGAGGGCGACCGCATCAAGGAAATAAAAGCCGTTTCGACTGATTCTCTGCCGCTCGCAATCCAGGCGGATTTTCCTGACTGGCTGGTTGAAAAATTACAAAGCTTCATGGACGATAAAGAGATCATGACGCTGGCGCGTTCTATGCAACAACCTGCTTCTCTGGATATTCGCGTCAATACCGTGCTCGCAAATCGTGATGAAGTACTGGAAGTTTTAAGCAAAGATGGCATTGAAGCCCAACCCACACCATTCTCTCCTATCGGCATCCGCCTTAAAGCAAAGCCTGCCATCAACAAGCATCCGCTTTTTCTGGAAGGCAAAATAGAAATTCAGGACGAAGGCAGCCAATTACTCGGCTTTATTGTCGGGCCAAAGCGTCAGGAAATGATCGTTGACTTTTGTGCAGGTGCCGGGGGAAAAACACTGTTGCTTGGCGCACTCATGAAATCACAGGGGCGCATCTATGCTTTTGATGTGTCTGAGAAGCGACTGAACAACCTTAAACCACGTCTCAAACGTTCGGGCTTAAGTAATTTGCACCCTCAACTGATCAACAATGAAAATGACAGCAAAGTAAAACGGCTGCATGGGAAAATCGACCGCGTATTGGTCGATGCGCCTTGTAGCGGGCTGGGAACACTGCGCCGCAACCCTGATCTAAAATGGCGCCAAACGCCTGAAGCCATCGAAGAGCTTAAAGTAAAACAAGCCGCTATTCTTACCAGCGCCTCCAAGCTACTCAAAACGGGTGGACGACTGGTTTATGCCACCTGCAGTATTTTGAAAGAAGAAAACGAAGGGATTGTTGAAGCCTTCCTCGCAGCTCACCCTGATTTCGAGCTGAAAAATTGTGCAGAAATTCTCGCTCAGCAACAAATTGCGGTTGATACCGGCGAATATTTGCGACTCAACCCTGCTGTTCACGCCACTGATGGCTTCTTTGCTGCAGTGATGGAAAAAAGAACACCCATGGACGCGCCAGCTGCAACTTAATACTGCACTAAGATAACAACTGGCTGCATCATTTCGCAGCCAGCCACTATTTTACTTCGATTTCCCACAGCAACCGTATACCGACCAATGCATAGCGTGTAATGGCAGTATTCCAGTTTCGATATGATGAAAGAGCATAAAATTACCAGATGAAATCAAGACAAATTGCATACCCAAAATATTCTTAATCACCCGCGTCGAAGAAATGGCTAATGCAACAAAACTCAAAGGCATGTTCATCAAGATGAAATACGCTAGACGTATCCGCACAACAAACCCTTAAAATAAAACATCAAAAGCGCCGCATAAATTCCTGAGAGTGCGCCCAATGCACTTGCCAGTTATTCACATACTGCTTTGCAAGTGCTTCATTTCCACGCAAAACCAGCACATTCTCCGCATTCTTTTCTTCTGCCGCCTTGGTAAAGTTGAATGAACCTGTTACCACATTGATTTCATCGCAAATAATAATCTTGTTATGCGCAATGGCATGCAGTGAATCGATTCGCACAGGAATATCATGATTGGCGATAAATGAAGCTGAAGAATATTTTTCTGAATTCTGGCTTTTATCCAGGATCACTTTCACATCTACGCCTCGTGCCTTCGCATCAACCAGCGCTTTGGCTATCGGTGCACTGGTAAAGCTATAGGCCTGAACCAGAATACTTCGTCTGGCTTCCCTGATCGCATTCACCACAGCATCAGTTGCCCCGCCCTTAGGGCTAAAGGCCAATTCTACCGTACCGGTTGCAGGCAAAAGATTTGCAGAAGCGCCATTCAATTCGGCAACAACGGCATTATAAGCGGCTTTCATTCCGCTGGACTTGGCAAAAACAGCCACATTTATTGCAATCGTGGACAGAAGCAACAAAGCCACAAAACGTTTATTAAACAATCGTTATACCTGCCACATTTAACAAAAAAAATTAAACACAAAGATGCAGAAACAGTATAAACCGAATCACAGAAAGCGAAATCACTGCTTAATGAAAATACCATGATAGAATTTCAAGAACATCAATCTACCTTATTCATTGAATCGTGCAGAATACAAAAGAAATCCACAACCTGCTGGTAGAATTGCTAGCCAATTTAGAACAAACAGCCCTTATTTGGCAGCTATCAATACTGGCTGTCAGCCTGATAAGCGCATGGTGGATAAATCGGATCATCCGCAAACGATTTCCTCACGAAACCAGTGCCTGGCAAGCGGGCATCAGCGGAATCAATCGCATTACTTTCCCGGTAGCTGCCACTTTGCTGGTATTGGCAGGCAAATCCATACTTAAACATTGGCAATCAGTTTCACTCCTTAATATAGCGGTTCCTCTGCTACTTTCCCTGGCCATGATCCGCATCATGGTTTATCTGCTGCGTAAAATTTTCGCAACAAGCACCTGGATCAAACCGTGGGAAAGAGTCATAAGCTCGGTTATCTGGGTTGGACTGGCGCTACACATTACAGGATTTCTTCCCGCAATACTTGAAGCATTGAATGAATTCAGTTTTGATATCGGTAAAAACCACATTTCACTCTTAACTGTATTACAGGGTGTCATTTCAATCAGCATCACTGTACTGTTAGCCTTGTGGCTAGGCGGCCTGCTGGAAAGTCGCATCATGCAGGCCAAAAATCTGGATATGAATTTGCGTGTATTAGCCACAAAATTTCTCCGTGCAGTAGTACTCCTTTTAGGTGTTTTAATCGCATTGCCGGCACTGGGAATAGACCTCACGGTTCTATCCGTTTTTGGGGGGGCATTGGGCGTTGGATTGGGATTTGGCTTGCAAAAGATTGCCAGTAATTACTTCAGTGGATTTATTATTCTGCTGGACAAATCGATCCACATTGACGATCTGCTTACTGTAGACAACCGTTTCGGTTCCGTTTCGCGCCTCACTGCACGTTATATGGTACTCAAGGGTGTCGACGGAACAGAGTCCATCATTCCTAACGACACCCTTATCACCTCTACAGTCGTCAATCATTCCTATTCAGACCGCAAAGTACGCATTAACATCCCAATCCAGGTAAGTTACCAAAGCCCATTAGAAACAGCAATGCGTATCATTCTTGAAGCCGCAAAATCCCAACCCCGTGTAATAGCAGATCCCGAGCCAAAAGTATTTCTGAAAGAGTTTGGCGATAACGGTATCAATCTGGAACTGGGCGTCTGGATTTCCGATCCGGAAGAAGGTCAACTCTCACTCCGATCCGATATTAATCTCGTCATTTGGCACGAATTCCAGAAACAGGGTATTGAAATTCCATTCCCGCAACGGGACATCAGAATCATCAATCCACCAGCAGGAATGCCTGAATACGGGGGCTGAGCAGCATCAAAAAAACGTTTTTCATATTTTGTGAAATAATGTAAAATCAGCATGTTGCATTTCAAAATTTAAGGAACACTAGATGCCTTTAGGCCTTATTGATTTACCATGGTGGGGTTATATTGTTGTAGCCCTCGCCTTTACGCACATTACAATCGCTTCTGTCACAATTTATCTGCATCGTCACCAAGCCCATCGGGCGCTGGACTTGCATCCTATCCCCAGCCATTTTTTCCGTTTTTGGCTGTGGTTGACAACAGGCATGATCACCAAAGAATGGGCTGCCATTCACCGCAAGCACCATGCCAAGTGTGAAACGCCAGAAGATCCACACAGCCCCCAGGTATTGGGCATCAAAAAAGTATTTTTTGAAGGTGCTGAGCTATACAAGGCTGCCCGCAAGCAAACCGAAACCATGGAAAAGTATGGTCACGGTGCACCGGATGACTGGCTCGAACGCAATATTTATGCCAAACACAGTGGAACAGGGATTGTACTGATGCTACTCGCAGATGTACTGCTATTCGGACCGCTTGGTTTGACCATCTGGGCAGTACAAATGATGTGGATCCCTATTACGGCAGCCGGCATAATAAACGGTATTGGCCATTACTGGGGTTATCGCAACTTTGCGTGTGAAGATGCCAGCACCAACGTGTTTCCTTGGGGCATATTGATTGGTGGTGAAGAGCTACACAACAATCACCATGCCTACGGGACCTCTGCAAAATTATCAAACAAATGGTATGAGTTTGACATTGGCTGGATGTACATCCGTATCATGGAAATGCTGGGCATAGCCAAAGTTAAAAAAATGGCACCCAAAGTGCGCTTCAACAGCGGAAAAGCTATTTGCGATTTTGATACATTGCAGGCGATCATCACCCACCGTTATGATGTAATGACCAAATATACCCGCTCTGTAAAAAGCATCTATGCTGAAGAAATCAGCAGGATCAAGACCAACATGCCGGATCTGAACGATTTGGCAACGATGAAGACAATTAAACACTGGTTGCATCTGGATGCCAGCGAGCTTCAGGATCAGGAAAAAGCAAAACTGTCAGAAATACTGAGCAAAAGCCAGGCCCTTGCCACCGTTTACGCTATGCGTCAGGAGCTTGTTGCTTTATGGGCGCGTTCTACCGCTTCTAAAGAACAGTTGGTCCAACAACTGCAGGACTGGTGTCAACGCGCCGAATCCAGCAACATAGACTCATTACAGCAATTTTCAAGAAAGCTGCGCTGCTACGCTTAGCAACACATTTTTGCACAACAAAAGGGAGCCACTTGGCTCCCTTTTGCATTTCACCATCAACCACACCAACTATCTAAAATCCAGAATAACCATTCACCATTAGCCTTTGCTGCAATTTTCACATCGGAGCCTATCGCTACTGTAAATTGCCGCTCCTGATTATCAATCAACTTCGGCCAGTTAACCCATTGAGCTGCATTAACAATATGCTGGGGGTGTTTACAAGTCAGTGTGCGCAACACTTTACAATTAACCGCCACAAGGTATTGGCTTTCTGTGTGTCTCTGCGGTAAATTAAACGGCTCTGGAATGGAATATCTCCAAAACCAGTTAGAGCTATCCATAAAACCCAGCAACAGCCTAAGCGGATAGATAAAGCACAAATTAAAAGAGCCCGCATAAATGCGGGCTCTTTTAATCAGCAACCTAAGCGTTTTATTTCAGCTTGGTTTCTTTGTACATAACATGCTTGCGTGCAACAGGATCGTACTTCTTGATTTCCATTTTTTCAGGCATGGTGCGTTTGTTCTTTGTCGTGGTATAGAAATGACCTGTACCAGCGCTTGATTCTAACTTGATTTTTTCGCGCATGATTTATATCCTTAAATTTTCTCGCCGCGTTCACGCAGTTCAGCCAACACAACATCGATACCTTTCTTATCAATGGTACGCAGACCAGCATTGCTAACACGCATGCTCACCCAACGATTCTCGCCTTCAACCCAGAACTTGCGATTTTGCAGGTTTGGTAAAAAACGACGCTTGGTTCTGTTATTTGCATGGGAAACATGGTTTCCCGTCATCGGCTTTTTGCCGGTAACTAAACATACTCGGGCCATGATTTATGACTCCCATATCGGAAAAAACGACATTTATACCATATTTCAGATGAACCGTTCAAGTTTATAATCACTTTAATTTAACCACCCGGTTGCATTCGTTTGAATATCAAGCGATTTAGCTAAATCCATCCTTTTAGTATCTAGTAGGAAATAGGGCGGTCAGTCATAGAGACAAACTCGGTCAGTGTTTTTCAAAAATTTTGCAGAAAGGCTATAATTCCCGGAAAAAATTGCTATGATTGTCCTTAAAAAACCCTGCCGGTTAAATAAATACTTTCCGGCCATAAAGGCAATCTAATAAAATTCATGCAAACTGATTCCACCACCCTGATAAAACTCATTAATTGGCTGGCAGGGACTGTTGCCATATTTATCGCCGCAGCTGTACCAGCCAGCTATTTATTTATTTCTTATCAATATGTTGGGGCTGAACTCCAAACCAAAGCCAACTATACCGCGATCCAGATCACTGCTTTAATCAATAAAACCCCGGCAACATGGATACGTGAGGAACAAAAACTTACTGCCTTGCTTTCCAGCATACCTGAAACTGAAAAAACCCCTGAATCGAGTTTCATAACGGACATCCACGGTAAAACAATTGCTAGCAGCCCAACAAACTGGCCTGCTACTGTAACGATTTCCCGCTCTGCAGCGTTCTATGATTCCGGCCTTGAAATCGGGAATGTCACGCTAATCAGATCGCTTTTGCCTTTATTTACCACAACTGCCCTATTTGGTTTGGCTGGAATTACTTTAGGGTTAATCATTTTTATTGCACTCCGGGTATTACCTATACGCGCTTTGAATAGTGCAGTTAACGCAATGCGCCAAAAGGAAAAACGCCTTCAGGTTGTTTTGGAAAATGCAGCAGATGGTATTCTGAGTGTAGCGCTTGATGGCTTAATTGAATCCAGCAACCCAGCTGCAGAGAAAATTTTCGGGTTACCTCAGATAACCGGCATGAACTTTAGCGAACTGGTTCCTGATCCGCACGCTACCCGTTTAACAAACCAGCTGACTCAAAGAGGTAAATCCGAGTCCATTGGTAAGCATGCAGATGGGTCTTCTTTCCCCATTGAGTTGGATATCAGTGAAGCGATGATGGATAAACGCTTAACGCTGATTGTTATTGTTAGAGATATTTCAGAACGAAAGGAAGCAGAACAAAAACTCTCTTTTCTGGCCAATTTTGACAGCCTCACGGGATTGCCAAATCGCAGTTTATTCAGGGATCGCCTTGCGCAAGCAGTGGCTCGAGCAGATAGACAAGAGCATTTGGTCGCTTTACTCTTCCTTGACCTGGATAGATTCAAAACCATCAATGACAGCCTGGGCCATACAAGTGGCGATCATTTGCTGCTGCAAGTTGCACATCGCTTAAAATCAGTGCTGAGAAAATGCGACACTGTTGCCAGATTGGGTGGAGATGAGTTCACGCTGATACTGGAAGATATTTCACATATCGATGTTGTATCCGGCTTGGCAAATAAAATCCTGGATATTTTTGCAGAGCCTTTTGTTCTGGATAATCAGGAATTTTATATTTCCACCAGCATTGGCATTACGCTCTATCCTTTTGACGAAACTGACATCGATAATCTCATCAAAGATGCCGATACTGCCATGTACCACGCTAAAGCCATGGGCAGGAATAATTACCAGTTTTACACTCAGGAAATCAACAAGAAAGACAATGACCGCTTGACGTTGGAGACCGACCTTCGAAAAGCGTTGGACCGTGATGAGTTCCAGCTACATTTCCAGCCGAAAATCAATCTGAAAAACGGTAAGGTAGTGGGTGTAGAAGCACTATTACGCTGGAAAAATCATCCTAATGTTTCACCCGCAGCCTATATCCCACTGTTAGAAGAAACGGGTTTGATTATCCCGGTAGGTGAATGGGTATTGCGAACCGCCTGCAACCAGATCCGCGCTTGGCAAGCGGAAAAACTACCGGCTTTACATATTGCGGTCAACCTTTCAGTTCGGCAATTCAGTCAGAAAGATCTGATCGATACAATCTCCCGAATTCTCAATGAAACAGGGCTGGAACCCTATTTACTTGAACTGGAAATTACTGAAAGCTTGCTCATGGATAACAAGGAAAGCAATATTGCCATCCTGACAAATATAAAAAATATGGGGGTTCGCATTTCCATGGATGACTTTGGCACAGGCTATTCTTCACTCAGCTACCTGAAGCGGTTTCCAATACACACATTGAAAATTGATCAGTCTTTCGTCAAAGGCATCACGACCAATGCGGATGATGCTGCAATTGCAGGTGCCATCATTAATCTGGCTCACAGCTTACGTCTTAATGTTGTTGCTGAAGGCGTAGAAACACAAGAACAACACGATTTCTTGCTTCAGAATGATTGCAACCAGGCTCAAGGTTATTTGATCAGCCGCCCTTTGCCAGCAGCGGAATTCGAAACATGGCTCAAGGCAAGAAATGCCTGAGTTTACATAGCGGTAATATCTGAATCTGACTAAATCCTGCAGCCTATCTAATTATAAAATGCCTTTCTCAGAAAACGAGAGTGCGCAATTTTTCCCAACAATAAAATGGTCCAGCACCCGAATATCTACCATGCCCAATGCAGATTTTAATGATTGAGTTAATATTTCATCGGCACGACTGGGTTCTGCTACACCTGAAGGGTGATTATGGGCAAAGATAATTGAAGCTGCGTTGTGATACAAGGCGCGCTTGAGCACTTCACGAGGATAAACACTGGTCTGGGTGAGCGTACCTCGAAACAGCTCTTCAGATGCAATAACACGATTCTGTGCATCCAGGAACACCCCCACAAACACCTCATGTTCACGGCCAGACAGCGTAAGCCGCAAATAATCTCGCACAGCACCAGGAGAAGTGAGTGCATCCTGCTGTTGCATTTGTTCTGATAAAGCACGCTTAGCCATTTCCAGCACAGCCTGCAATTGTGCAAATTTAGCCGACCCCATTCCTGGCATCTGACAAAAGTCTGCCTGACTAGCGCTAAACAAGTTGGTCAGGCTACCAAACTGCGATAATAATGCGCGGGACAAATCGACCGCCGTTTTACCCTGTATGCCAGTGCGCAAAAATATGGCAAGTAACTCAGCGTCAGAAAGGCTGGCAGCCCCTTTGGTTAAGAGTTTCTCACGTGGTCTTTCGTTTTCGGGCCAGTCTGTAATCGCCATGGGCGCATTATGACAAATAAGTTTATAAAACGATAGGCCATTTCCATAACATTTTGTGAATTACACTGAAGAGTTTCGCGAACTGGCACGATAAGATATATTACGCTTTTGATTTCACTACATTTACCTATTCGGTGTTAAGCATGGCTGAACTTTCAAACAAGCGCATATTGTTGGGCATTACTGGCGGGGTAGCTGCCTACAAGGCAGCGGAACTCACGCGCTTAATGGTGAAGAGCGGTATCGAGGTACAGGTTGTCATGACCCAGGCTGCCTGCCAATTTATCACCCCGGCCACACTTCAGGCACTCAGCGGCAAACCGGTTTTTACCGATTTATGGGATGATCGCATTGATAACGGAATGGCCCATATCGACTTCACCCGAAATATAGACGGGCTGCTGATTGCGCCTGCCAGCGCTGATTTCATTTCAAAACTAGTGCATGGTTCCGCAGATGACTTGCTTTCTACAATTTGTCTTGCACGCGCCTGCCCCATCATGGTTGCACCTGCCATGAACAAGCAAATGTGGGAAAACCCCGCTACACAGCGCAATATAACTCAACTCAAACGGGATGGCGCTACTGTATTCGGTCCTGCCAGCGGGGCGCAAGCGTGCGGTGAAATTGGCATGGGACGCATGCTGGAGCCGGAAATATTAATTGAAGAAATTGAATCTTTCTTCCAGCCAAAATTGCTGAAGAACCGCAAAATACTCATTACTGCCGGCCCCACCTTTGAGGCTATCGATGCTGTTCGCGGTATCACTAACCTGAGTTCGGGGAAAATGGGTTATGCTGTCGCGCGCGCAGCAATCGAAGCCGGTGCTGAAGTAACCTTGATTTCTGGTCCATCCTGTATTACCCCTCCCAGCAGCGCAAAGCTGATATCCGTTACCAGTGCGCAGGAAATGCTGAATGCAGTTAACGATGCGGTGGAAGGCATGGACATTTTCATCAGCGTGGCAGCCGTATCCGATTATTATGTACTGAACCCCAGCGAGCAAAAGATCAAGAAAGATGCACATATTCTCACGCTGGAGTTAGCGCCTAATCCGGATATCGTGGCAAATGTTGTCAATCTTCCTAACGCACCTTTTTGTGTGGGCTTCGCCGCAGAAAGTGAAAACCTGTACGAATTCGCTGAAATGAAACGGCGGCGTAAAAACCTGCCTTTGCTGGCAGCCAACCTGGTGCAGGATGCCCTTGGTAGTGATGAAAGCGAGCTGGTTCTCTTTGATGATGAAGGAACGCACCCCCTCCCCCTCGCACCAAAAATCACATTGGCCAGACAACTGATAGAACACATTGCTAAACTCTACATTCCTTCATCGCAGGAATCAGGCACCAGCAAATCGACTAAAAGAACTGTTACTAAATAATTATCCAGAAGGAACATGCATGCGAAATATTGACCTCAAGATTATGGACGAGCGGTTAAAAGAACATTTGCCCTGCTACGCAACACCTGGCTCTGCTGGACTGGATTTGCGGGCCTGCATCGACCACGTCCTCACCTTGCAACCGGGGGAGACCGAATTGATCCCTACCGGCATTGCCATTCATATTGGCACGCCTGATCTGGCAGCATTAATTCTGCCGCGTTCCGGCCTTGGGCATAAACACGGCATTGTTTTAGGAAATCTGGTTGGCTTGATCGATTCTGATTATCAGGGTCAGCTTTTTGTTTCGTGCTGGAATCGCAGTAAATCCGCGTTCATTCTGAATCCGATGGAACGCCTGGCTCAATTGGTTATTGTTCCGGTCGCCAGGGTTGGATTCAACATTGTGGATGACTTTGAATCGAGCGAGCGAGGTGAAGGAGGCTTTGGAAGTACTGGCAAACATTGATTGTCGGTTTTTTTTACAACTAAAATCATACCTGCTATTTACCGCTCAAACAGAGGCGCACATTTATCTATTGCCTTCTGCCGATCTTGAACAACTTATTGACTTTTCAATAAGTTGTTCCCATCCATAAAAAAATACATTATCATGAACATGGGTTTATCTGGATCAATTGAGATAAATTCACATTCTACGTAGCTACAGATGGGTTTATTTGTACCCATAATAGAAATAGATAATCATTTTTTTCTATTCTATAATCAGCTTACTGAGATAAGCAGCAACAATAAGAATAATTGAACATAGAAACACAATCAGGGACAGTCGCCGCACATGAATCTCTCGCTAGCTCGCTTATGCTTGTTTGCGCTCCTAATTCTGGAAATAATTAGCGGTGCGGCTATTTATTCCCTGTATAAAATATCAAGCAATGAAGAAACTGACTCAAAGGCAGATTTAATTAATGCCAGTCGTTCCATTTCGGTCCCCATTACTTCGTTAGCGAACACTTTACGAGAAACAGCTACTCGCATTGCACAACACCCTCAAACCATTCGCGCTTTGAAAAGCGGATCGGAAAGTGAGCGTATTGCGCAACTTGAAAATATTCGCACTTTTTATCCTGATGCCAATATACAGTGGGCGCTACCGAACGATACAACAACCAGCATTCCACTAACACCTCCGCTTTCAGTCGTGTATTCACGAACTATGCAGGATGGCCGGGATGAATTGATTAACAATGCTGCCCCGGCTTTACTGACACTGACGCTTGCACAACCCGTTATGGATCCGGTTAACAAAGCCATACTGGGTTTTGTGGTCATCAACAACAGGGGGGTAGAACTTCAATCCATTTTCAAATCCCTGCAAATGCAAAACACCTTTGTTGAACTGCAACAATCAAATAATAATGCCCCCTACAGCACACTCATGCGCGCGGGAAATTCTCATTTAAAAACAGACAACTTTCAGGAGCTGAAAGATCTGCCTGGCACGGCCTGGCGACTTGCGGTCTGGCATCCACCCATGTCTACCGCTAAACACGTTGTGTCTACTTTTCAAGAATATCTGATCGTCTGGTTAGCCCTCTCGGCATTCCTGTGTGCCACCATCGGTGGACTGTACTTTTTCAGCAAAAAGTATTTAGCACATGATATCAACACGATACTGACATTTTTCTCAGACATTCGACATGCTCGCTTGCGCAAAACCTATACAATCAAACTGACCGACATTCATCCCAACTTTGAAATCATGTATCGCCTGGGCAAGCTGATGTTGGGAAAACACAAACAAGTCAGCGATTTTGCAAGTATCGATTTTCTTTCACAAACGAATAATCGTCGAAGTTTTGAAACGAAGCAGAGTGAAGTTTTCAAAACACTTGCTGAAGGCTGGGCTCATAGTTTGCTGATCCTTGATATCGATAATTTCAAGTATGTGAACGATACCCATGGACATGATGCAGGTGATGCGCTGATTATTCAATTTGGCAAAGCTCTGAAGGAGCATCTGCGCGGCAGCGATTTTATTGCCCGCCTTGGTGGAGACGAATTCTGCGTCATTTTCCCCAACACTCCCCTGAAAAGAGCCACCGAATTAGCTGAACGTTTAAGGGAGAAAATGCCTTCTGAGCTTCAATTAAAAGAGGGTGTGATGCATAAGTTACATTGGAGTGGTGGCTTGAGTGAATACAGAAAGAGCGATACAAGCGAAAACATGGCGCTTGCAAGAGCTGATAGCGCCTTGCTAGAAGCTAAACGCGCAGGCCGCAACAAAACCATGCTTGCCGCATGATGACCCAACCTCACTCCTGAGCCATTTCAGGATTAACACGTTTATGCTGATGAATACCTAACATTACCAGCAAGAATAATCCTGCACCTATCAGTATCATTCCCCATCCTTCCGACACCCCTGGCTTTTCCCCCAGTTGCACCCACGCTGCCATCACCCCGACCACTGGCGTTGCCAGTGTACCAAGACTTGCGGTTCCTGCCGGCAATTTATGCAAGCTGTATAGCCAGAGCAACCAGCCAATCGCTGTGCCAAACAGGGCGTTATATAACAAGGCACCGATAAAATAAGATGACCACTGCACCGGTTGGGCAGGAAACGTCAAAGCTATCATCACCAATGGTATGGCGCCAAGCAACATCTGCCATGCTGTCAGCAGAATCAGGTCATACTCGGCCCGCTCACGCATAATTTTGACCACAATTGCACTGACACCCCAACAAACCCCTGCCAATACGGCCAGTACTTTGCTAAAAAAACTACCGCCCAATGCCCATGGTTCCAGCACCAGAACCAGACCTGAAAATGCCATGATAACTGCTGCCCATTGCGCCCCCCGGATGCGCTCTCCCAATATTGGCCAAGCCAGTATCAGTACCCAAAAAGGCATAATATAAGCAAGCACCGCCGACTTCCCCGCGCCACCATTTTCAAGCGCCCAAATTGTCATGCCAATGAAACCAGTCGTTTGCAGCAACCCGAGCAACAACATCCACCAGAATCCTTGAGGACGCAGCGATTTTCCTTGCCAAAGCAAAACCAGAAATAAACTGACGGCGCCCAGCAGTGTACGCAATGCGGCAAAATCAAACGGACTGGAGTAACGCAGTGCTTCTTTCATCACGACCCAGTTATACCCCCAAATCATTGTTAAAACTGAAAGTGCCAGCACAGCCAGCTTTAGTGAGGAATGATTTTTGTTCACGATGAATGTTTGAGTTTGGTCTTAGGGAAAAATTAATATGCTATAACAAAGCATAGGTTACTCGAAATATTTCACTGGAGGTAGATCATGAACATTCATACCCTTCCCGATGCAATACAGCGTGAACGCGAAGCGTTACTCAAAGACGCTATCGATATGCTCGAAGTGCAAGGCAATCATGATTTGGCTGTACAGGACCTGGCAGGTTATAACGAACCGGAGGAGTTAAACATCCCCGTACTGAATGTCCACATGCGTCCCGACATTTGCGCTTCAAATCAGAACAATGACGGAATGGTTCTTGGCGTTGTTGAAGTCAGTACTGATCTGGGTGAGGAATCCTGTGGCCGGCGCTGGCTAGCTTTTAGCACATGGGCAGATAGTCACAATAGTCGCATGCATGTTTTCGTCCATCCTGAAGATGTACGTCGTGCTACTGAAATTGCCCAATACTGGCATGTGGATCCTGATTCAATCGTCCCGGTGAAGCGTACTCATTAGGCAAACAGCCGTTCCATGCTAATCTGTAAATAATCAGTCAGAGTCAGGCCATATGTAAAAAACGACGGTCTCCGCTTCGCCTTTCATTTTTGGGTGTGCGCACTTCTTGCTTCACCCTCCTGTCCGCCCCTTTCCGACGTTCATCAGATTTTCCAAAGGTTGCCCATAATTTTTTAACGCCCCAATTCCATGGCCAGATACGTTCTTTTTCCAGGGACTTTAATAAAAATACGATAGCCAGATAGGCAAACAGAACAAAACATAATTGCGCGATCACGATCGTGATCGAGATGGTTTCCAGCGCAAAGCTATCCACGCCCAGCATATAGCTATAAGCCGAAATAACAATTGCAAGTAAGCCAGATAAGAAATACATAGTGAGTTTTATCGATTTATTGGTATTACCAAAGATAAAGCAATATTCACGCCAGACAAGCACTCTCTTTATATATCATAAAGTTAATCGAATTTAGCACAAATCAATCGATATTGTTGTAAAAAATACCGACATTTAAATAATTCCCAAAATATTATTTTTAGGCATGAACTTTGCTTATACTTTTAATAATAAATTAATGTATTGGATTTTATAATGCGCATAATGCTGATTGATGAAAACATGGAGCGTGCATTAACGCTGAAACAGGCGCTATGTGAAGCAGGCAATGAAGTGGTTTTTGAATCTTCGTCAGCCCTTGACATGATTAAACGCGTCGCAGAAACACAACCTGACATGATTATCATTGATACAGAATCCCCCAGCCGTGACACACTGGAGCATCTGGCCGCTGTACATAGAGATCAGCCCAGACCCATTGTCATGTTTACCCACGACGGGGAAAGTGACAAAATCAAGGCCGCGCTGCATGCAGGCGTTAGTTCCTACATTGTTAATGGCCTTGACCCCAGCCGCATCAAACCAATTCTGGATGTTGCCATCTCTCGTTTTGAAGCCTATCAGGCAATGCGACTTCAGTTAGATAAAGCGAATACCACATTGGCTGAACGCAAAATCATAGAGCGCGCCAAGGGGATATTGATGAAACAGCGCAATTTTAATGAAGAGGATGCCTTTCAAGCTATGCGTAAAACGTCCATGGAACGCAGCCTGAAGATGTCAGAGTTAGCGCAACAAATTATAGCCATATCTGAATTACTGACTTAGTTAATACCCTTCAATAAATACCTGACATCTGCAGTTATTTCACTAAAACAATTATGCGCTGCGGCCATGCCGTAGGGTTTCACTTTAATTTCCGCAATACAATCATCAATCAAGCCCCAGATCCAACCAAACATTTTAAAAATCTAAATCTGGTTTAAATAGGTGCATACAAGAATGCTTTCGCACCATTACAGGGCGCGATTAAAAAAATACCTGACCACATCTAAAATCCACTATCACACTATTTTTCTTTTATATTCAAATGAGTAATAAAAAAATTCACAACCTGGCATATTCGTTGCTAACAAGTTAATTAAGTAACAAATATAACAGGCCAACGGCGGCTTGTTTCACCAGGACAAAGGCGTCCATTCATGCATAGAAATACTGCGTGGATGGTCGCCTTTTTTATTTGCTTTAGCAATGTACGGAGAATGAAATGAGCGAAGATAAGAAATGCAATAACAAGCAGGATTCAATAATTCTAAATGACAGTCGTAGAGACTTTATGAAGAAGAGTGCGGTTTTTACTGGCGCTGCTGCTTTGATGGGTCTGGTTCCTGGTGGTGTACGTAGTGCAGCCTGGGCAGCCGGATCGGATGCGCCTGAAAAAACCGAAGTGAAAATCGGATTTATTCCTCTGACTGACTGTGCTTCTGTGGTAATTGCATCAGTCATGGGTTTCGACAAGAAATACGGTATCAAAATCGTCCCCAGTAAAGAAGCATCCTGGGCAGGCGTTCGCGACAAACTGGTTAACGGCGAGTTGGATGCGTCTCACGTACTTTACGGCCTGATTTACGGGGTACAACTCGGAATAGGCGGACCTAAAAAAGATATGTCTGTGCTCATGAGCATTAATAATAATGGTCAGGCCATCAGCCTATCTAACCAGCTGTATGAAAAAGGGGTAAAAGATGGTGCCAGCCTTGCTGCTCAAATCAAGAAAGAGCCGCGTGAATACACCTTCGCTCAGACTTTCCCGACAGGCACCCATGCAATGTGGCTATATTATTGGCTCGCAGCAAACGGCATTAATCCATTTACCGAAGTAAAAAACATCACCGTACCACCACCACAAATGATTGCCAACATGCGCGTCGGCAATATGGACGGTTTCTGCGTAGGTGAACCATGGAATGCCCGTGCTATTCGCGATAAAGTGGGTTTCACCGCTGTTACAAGTCAGGAAATCTGGACGGATCATCCGGAAAAAGTACTGGGCACCACCGCAGAGTTCGTTCAGAAATATCCAAATACTGCTCGCGCCATGGTTGCTGCGCTTCTGGAGGCATCACGCTACATTGATACCATGAGTAATCGCTCAAAAGTGGCCGACATTATCAAAGATAAATCTTACGTCAACACCGATTTTGACTCGATCGAAGACCGCATGTTGGGCCAGTACGACAATGGAATCGGTAAAAAATGGAAAGACCCTAACTACATGAAGTTTTATGGTGATGGTGCAGTGAACTTCCCTTACCTTTCTGATGGCATGTGGTTCCTCACACAGCACAAGCGCTGGGGCTTATTGAAGGAAGATCCGGATTATCTGGCTGTAGCCAAAAAGATCAACCAGATCGACCTCTACAAGCAGGCCGCGACTATGGCAAAAGTACCTGTACCAAAAGATGCCATGCGCACCAGTAAATTAATGGATGGCTCAGTATGGGACGGTAAAAATCCGAAAGCCTACGCAAATAGTTTCAAGATAAAAGCATAACCGTCATTTGGGGGGTGACATATTGAATGCCCCCCATTTCAATAAGGAATATCGCCATGAGTGCAATCAGCATCACGAAAGAGAGTCTACGCATGATTAAATCTTCTAAAGATACGATCGCTATCAAGGATGCTACGCCTGAAATAAAGGCCACCCAGCCCAGCAGCATCAAGATTGTTGAACCATTGACCACATTCCTTAAATGGATCGTGCCGCCTATTATTGGCATTGCCTTATTAATTGGCATCTGGTCACTAACTGCCATGACCAGCCCTGACCTTCCGGGCCCAATGAAAACATGGACTTCTGCAGTATCGCTTTTCAGCGATCCTTTCTACGATAAGGGTCCAAATGACCAGGGTATCGGCTGGAATATTTTGCATTCACTTCAGCGCGTAGGGATTGGATTTGGCATGGCTGCAATTATTGGCATTCCTCTCGGATTCATGATTGGCAGATTCAAATTTTTAAATGACATGCTAGCTCCCGTCATCAGCCTGTTAAGACCTGTCAGTCCACTTGCCTGGTTACCTATCGGATTGCTGGTATTCAAAGCAGCTAACCCTGCGGCGATCTGGGTAATTTTCATTTCCAGTATCTGGCCTATGATTATCAACACTTCAGCTGGCGTATCACGTATCCCCCAGGACTACATGAACGTAGCCAAGGTACTGAATCTGTCTGAATGGAAGATTTTCACCAAAATTCTGTTCCCTGCCACCCTGCCGTATATGATGACCGGCGTTCGCCTGTCCATGGGCGTTGCCTGGCTGGTAATCGTAGCTGCTGAAATGCTTACTGGCGGCATTGGCCTGGGATTCTGGGTTTGGGACGAATGGAACAATCTGAATGTAGAACACATCATTATTGCCATTTTCGTAGTCGGCATTATTGGTTTACTGCTCGAACAGTTCCTGGTACTTCTGGCAAAACGTTTTAATTACGAGTGAAAGCTTCTGCTAAAGCCATCACCAGCTTAAAAAATCAAAGGAAAAATCATGGAAAAATATGTCCAGTTAGATAACGTCAACATGGTATTTGAAACGAAAAAAGGACCGTTTGTGGCGCTTAATGATGTCAACCTCAGCATCACTCAAGGAGAGTTTATTTCCATTATTGGCCATTCAGGTTGCGGCAAGTCCACTGTCTTGAATTTAGTAGCGGGCCTGCTCACCCAAAGTAGCGGCATGATGCTCTGTGCAGGTAGAGAAATAGCCGGCCCCGGCCCTGAGCGTGGCGTTGTATTTCAAAACCATTCTTTGCTGCCGTGGCTGACCTGCTTTGAAAACGTTTATCTTGCTGTAGAGCGCGTATTCGGACAGAAAGAAAGCAAAACCAGCTTGAAGCAACGCACTCATGATGCACTTAAACTGGTTGGCCTCACCCATGCCGAACAGAAACTCCCCCAAGAGATTTCCGGCGGAATGAAACAACGTGTTGGTATTGCCCGCGCACTTTCCATGCAGCCCAAGGTATTGCTGATGGATGAGCCATTTGGTGCTTTAGATGCCCTTACTCGGGCACATTTGCAGGATGAGTTAATGAAAATAACTGCTGAAACCAACAGTACAGTTATTATGGTGACCCATGATGTTGACGAAGCGGTATTATTATCAGACCGCATTGTCATGATGACCAATGGTCCCGCAGCAACGGTCGGGGAAATTCTCGAGGTAGCGCTTCCACGCCCACGCGAACGTCTGGCCTTGGCAAATGATTCTGCTTATCATGGCTACCGGTCCGCAGTGCTTGAGTTTCTTTACCACCGCCAAATGCGGCCCGCTGCATAAGCAATCTTACTGGCAACCAGACAAACCATCGGCAACCCTGGAAACAAAAAAGCGAACTATGGTTTTCATAGTTCGCTTTTTTAATACGAATAATTAAAACCCCGGTAATCATTACACCTCATTACCGTTAAATCATTCAATTTTTCAGTTATGCTTATTTGCCTGAAAAGGCATAGAAACAAATTCAGAAAACAGTCATTTGTGAAACGGAAACCTGAAGTAAATAGAGATTTTTCCCAACGCTTGTCTAGCGTGACAGTAACATCAAGGATCCCCGGCACACCAAAAGAACCATTCAGATTGAAACAACAAAATGATTAAAATCCAACCAACTCTGCGTGCAAACCTTGCGATTTGATACTGCCCAGAATATGGCTACCACGACTCAACTCAGGGTTATAAAGAACCATCAACAAATGGGACGTTTTTTCATTTGAACCTACACTGATAACGCCATCGTTCATTCGAATAACAGTTTCCAGATTATGCATATCCTCATCTTCAAGCGATTCGTCCACATGCACAATGAAGTCAGCAATAGAATCACACATACTTCTCACCTCCTCAGGGATTGACTGACAGTTTCATCAACTCCACAATCCCAATTTGATTTATAGCATAGAGTCAAAATAATGCTTTTATATCTAAGCAACAGAAATGAGGGATTATAAGCACACTTCATAAATGCGAACGCTAAGTACTTGTGACACTTCTCATTTCAATTTTCAATTTTTTTACTTAAAATAATTTTATGGCACGTATTAAAAAATACTTGCTATCCATTAGTAAATTGATATATTCTTTATTCACAGGCGGGATTCGCCTATGTAATTGCAACACATTTTAGCGAAACGGGTGGACCGTTTCTTTCTGTAACAGCCGATATACGGCTTACGTTGGAGGGATTCTCCGATGAACGATGTTAATTTCACTATCGCTTCTCAAGACCGTGACCCAGGTACAATTCTACTTGCCCACTACTATGCACCGGCAGCTATACGCCAGGCAGCAGATTTTGTGGGAGACAGCCTGGAGCTTTCACGCTTCGCCCAAACCACACAGGCCAACCGCATTGTATTTGCCGGCGTACGCTTCATGGCTGAAACCGCCAAGCTATTAAACCCCGATGCCGAAGTACTATTACCCGATGCCGGTTCCACTTGCTCGCTGGTGGAACAAACCAGTCTGGATCAGCTGACTGCATGGATTGATCGGGAACGCGGTAAAACCGACAAGCCGATTGCGCATGTTTCCTATATCAATTCCAGTGTGCAGCATAAAGCCGTATCCGACTGGATTGTCACGTCACGCAATGCTGAAGATATTATCGGCAGTCTGATTGATTCAGGGCACCGCATTCTGTTTTCACCAGACCGTAACATGGGCAGCTATTTCCGTTACATGCACCCGGAATGGGATATCAAGGTTTGGAATGCCGTGTGCGAAGTGCATGATGCATTCCGTGAGCAGGAACTGGATGTACTTTTTCAGGCCTGGACGGATGGCCCGAAATTTTTGCTGGCTCATCCAGAATCCCCTTTGCCTATTCTTAAGCGCGCGCATCTAGTTGGTTCTACCACACGCATGCTGGACTGGGTAAAAGCCTATCAGGGTAGTGGCACCATTTACGTAGCTACAGAGATTGAGTTAATCAACGTGATGCAAGCCGCGCGCCCTGATCTGGATATTCGGGTCGCTTCCAGCTACACCGGCTGCCAGTGCCACGCTTGCCCCTATATGAAGCGTAATACAGAGGAAGCTGTGTTGACAGCATTACAGGGTACTGACGGCGTGCAAATTGATTACATTGATGATGATCTGGCCAAAGCAGCGCGTGCACCTATCCTTCGCATGCTGAGCTTCGAACAGAAAAAATAAAAAAGGGGAATGATCATGAACTTTGATTACATTGTGTATATCGGGCGTTTTGAGCCTGTGCATGCAGGGCATGTAGCTACTTTAAAGAAAGCAGCCGAATTGGGCACCCATGTCATCGTGCTGATTGGTTCGGCTAAACAACCCAGAACCATCAAGAACCCCTGGACCGAGTCCGAGCGGGAAGCCATGCTCAGCCGCGCCATTCAGGAATCGGGCTTGAACACCACCCAATTCAGCTTCGCCCCCATCGTGGACAGACCCTACAACGATCAGCAGTGGGTCACAGAAGTGCAGTCAGCCATTTATGGGGTTATCCATGCCCGTAGCACGAAGACCGACGAAGGCCTGGACAGAAAAAAAAGCACCATCGCCATCATCGGCTATGACAAGGATGAAAGCTCCTGGTACTTGAACCTGTTCCCGCAATGGAAACGCATCCCCATGGAAAACGTGGATGGTCTGCACTCTACCCGTATACGTTCCATGCTGTTTTCCAATGGCTCAATGGCAGAGCTAAAAGACAATCTGCCTCAAACGGTTTATAACTGGCTGGATCAATGGATGACGCAACATCCGGAAGAACTCAGCCAACTGATGAAAGAATTCAAATTCATTCAGCGATACAAGGATGCCTGGAAAGCCGCACCCTATCCACCGACATTCGTCACGGTGGATGCCGTGGTAATTCAATCCGGCCATGTGCTGCTGGTAAAACGCAAAACTGAGCCAGGAAAAGGCTTGTGGGCCTTGCCTGGAGGATTTGTAGATCAGAACGAACGCCTGGATGACGCTGTTTTGCGTGAGCTAAAAGAAGAAACGCGGCTTAAAGTGGCAGCGCCTATTTTGAAAGGCTCTATCAAGGCTACCCATGTATTTGATTACCCGACAAGGTCATTGCGCGGGCGCACCATCACCAAAGCGTATCTGATCGAACTGACACCGGGAGAGCTACCTGAAATCCGTGGTGCAAGTGATGCAGAAAAAGCGCAGTGGGTGCCTTTGTCAGAGTTTATGAACATGCAGGAAATGCTATTTGAAGATCATCACGCCATCGTCAGTTATTTTTTAGGGAGGGTTTAATGCCTGTATTGATAAAATCAGGCACTCAAAATTAAAGTTGCAAACCCTGATGCGGGTGGACTGCATCAGACATCACTCACAGCCTTCGGGCCATTCATAAGGGGGATTCCCAAATGAACGCTTACAATTTGATTCTTGATACCGATTCCTACAAGGCTTCTCACTGGCTACAGTACCCGCCCGGTACAGAGGGGCTCTTTTCATATATTGAATCCCGCGGCGGCGACAAAGACAAAACGCTTTTTTTCGGACTCCAGATGTATTTGAAGGAATATCTCAGCAAACCCATCACTCAGGCAATGATTGATGAAGCTGAAGCATTTTTCACAGCCCATGGTGAACCGTTTAATCGTGAAGGGTGGGAATATATCCTCAAGCGGCACAACGGGTATTTACCCATCCGCATCAAAGCGGTTCCCGAGGGTTCGATAGTCCCGGTCAGAAATGTGCTGGTCACGGTGGAATCCACCGACCCGGTTGTATTCTGGTTGCCTACCTACATTGAAACAGCACTATTACGCGCTGTGTGGTACCCCACCACCGTGGCTACCAATAGCTGGTTTGTAAAACAGGTTATTCGCAAGTATCTGGAAGAAACCGCCGACGATATCTCCAGCTTACCGTTCAAGCTGCATGATTTTGGTGCACGTGGTGTTTCCAGTCGAGAGTCGGCAGCAATTGGCGGTGCCGCGCATCTGGTGAACTTCATGGGGTCAGATACCATATCCGGGACGTTGGCAGCAAAAGCCTATTACAACGAACCCATGGCAGCTTACTCTGTGCCCGCGGCAGAACATTCTTCCATGACTGCCTGGGGGCGATTAGGGGAAGAAGATGCCTATCGCAACATGCTGGTTCAGTTCGGCAAGCCCGGTGCCATCGTCTCAGTGGTATCGGACACTTACGATATTTACCACGCGGTCGATCACATCTGGGGGACAGCCTTGAAAGAGGAGGTAATTCAGTCTGGCGCCATGCTCGTTATCCGCCCGGATTCTGGCGACCCCAGTGCTGTTGTCTTGCGCATAGCCCAGCTGGTTGAAGCACGATTTGGCGCTGACATCAATCGCAAAGACTACAAGGTATTAAAACATGTACGCATTTTGCAGGGAGATGGCGTCAATGAAAAATCCATCGAGGCCGTGCTGGCTAACTTGAAGGAAAACGGTTACTCAGCAGAAAACGCCGTTTTTGGTATGGGCGGCGCATTGTTGCAACAGCTTAACCGCGACACGCAAAAATTCGCCATGAAGAGTTCTGCCGCCAAAATAAACGGCGTATGGCAGGAAATTTACAAGGACCCTGTAACCGACACCGGGAAACGTTCTAAAAGAGGAAAACTTACCCTTGTCCGTCACCAGACCACTGGCGAATACAAAACGTCGGTTTACCCGATTCCAAAAAACGGTCCAAACAGCCAAGAAGTGCTCATTCCAGTCTTCGAGAATGGCAACATCCTGAAAGAATGGACATTTGGGGAAGTACGGCAAACAGCATTAAATGCCTGATCTACTTTGAGTGCATCCGATAGCAGGTAACAAGCCCGGCATTGCCGGGTTTGTTGTTTAAACCTATTGCTTTTTAGTGCCCCATGATCGGGTGACCCCGCCTGCCACTACAACTTACCAAGGTGTAAGCCCGCCTCTTTGCACGTTTCGCCAATAATCCACCAACCCAGACTGCTTGCACATTGTTCCCATACCGCAAGAAATTCGGATTGGCTGGATCTAAGCGGGTTCTGGCAATTTGCCATCAACCAGATAAATCTCAATAGGAAATTCATGAATACCGCTGTCGTGCAGGGCATAGAATTTAACGTGTTCCCCAGTCAGCTCGCAGAGCCAGGGTTCTTGTGAAACAGGTGTTTTTTTGGGGAGGGCTTCGGGTGTGAACAGTGCGACATTAATGCCACCTTCAGGGTCACGAGCAGATACAAACTCAAACCCTTGAATACCCTCTTCCCGCATCAATGAGCCAAGTTGCTGGCTGGCTTGATATGCCTCGGGGTGGGTTAGCTCGGATTGATACGCTGCGAAAGGTGCCATCTGTAGCTTAACCCCCTTATCAGTCTGATACTTTGCCTCGAACAAAGTATGTTGGGTATCTAATTTGCCAGAAGGCGGAATGGTCATCCCAAACCAGAATACAAAGCGGTAATAAGCGGCTTCCGCAAGGACGGTTCTGGTTTCCCGGGACCCGTAAAACAGACTCGGTTCATTACGTGAACCAAAACGGGACCCATGCCTCAATGGCGGATAACGGAATGGTGTGGCCAGCAAATAATGCAATTTCTCGGAGTGTTTGCGTAAAGGGGGCTTGGTCGCTTCCAGCATTTCTTCCAGTGCGGCCTGCCGGTCAAGAGAGCTGACCAGCTGGTAGGTAGCCACCTGCTCCTGACTTTCTACGAGCCGAAGCAAACTGCCCGAGAGCCGGACCGGATTGGCCGCTGCAAGACAGGCTTTCCAGTCAGCCAATTAAAGCTTTCCTCGTATCGCATCCAGGTACTCCAGCACCGTGACCAACCCTTGTACCGTTTTGGCCTGTTCAGCCGGTATTCCCCCAGTATGGCGGTTTTCAGTTTGCATCCAGTGCTGCATCTGCTGCAAATTTCCCCCGACCAGTACATAAAGGGCGCGATAGCATCGAATAAACAACAGCGCCAATTCACCGGCTTTGCTGCCCGGCTCAATCCGACCACGACTAATGGCGGAACGGTCCTTGCCAATGATATATCCCAAATCAGATTGATTCATGCCCAGATTCTTTCCCGCATTGACGAATGCTTCTGCAAGCACACTGGCATTGTCGATATTCTGAATAGCGGCGAGGTTCATTTTAAGCTCCTTCTCGAATCTTGTTCCACTTGCTCAATGTACACATATTAGATCATAAATGTTAATTTTGCACGTAATTTAGTGCCAGTATGTTTATATTGTTTGTCGGTAAAAATAAATCAGAGTCAGAGCATGGAGTTTCTTGATTGACTCGTAAGTATGAAAGAAACATATTGACCTACATTACTGCACCAAAACTACGGCACAAAATTGGGAAACACGAACATCGCTTCGCACCCATAAGCTTTAGTCATCTCCTTATCGCTGTTGGTTTGCAATGAACTCATCAACAGCAATCCAGTTTGCTATATTCCTTCATACTTCATTTCAACTACACCATCAGATATTGATTTGCAGTATTATTCATTAATATGCGGACCAGTGGGTCCGTATATTAACCGTTATGTGAATTAGAAGGGAGTGGCAAAAATTGAGGGGTGACGAAATTAAGAACAACATTTTGGCACTTTCTATTCAGCAATGGAATCGATCATTTGGCGGAACTTCTGCATTGGATATATGCGATAAAATTTCCGTATCGAATGAGGATGTAATGAAAGGGATGGAGGCTCTTTGTGAAGATGGAAAAGGGACGATCAATGCCAATATCGAACTGTATGTAATTAAAATCGATCCAGAAAATCCAAAATTCGAAGTCCCTAAAGAAAGCACCACCACTCACGTATTTTTCCCTAGCAAAAAATTACTAGAAGAGCACTTCTATAGATCCGACCTAGTCCGAGAGCGATTCCCTGAATATAAAAACAGGCTGCATTGCGGCGCCCATCAGCTTGGACTTGTAATGTTCTCAGAAGAGGTACTTACACGTTACTTTGATCATCCCGAGTTTTATGAGATAGATGATTCATTGTCTGGAGGCCATATATGGGCAAAATCAGAAGCTCCTGAAAGTCGTTACCTATATGTTAGACATGGCAAGCGAAAGCTATATAGTGGAGAAACGGCGGTTACCGCAATATATAAGGATTTGTACGCGATGAGTCCGGAAGAGCAAAGGCATTGGCATGCCTATGAACTACAAGAACCACGTTTTGATAGCAGTGATCCGCATTTTGCACGCTTCGTGGCTAGAACATATGAAGGGGCATTTGTTGACTATCAGAACCCCATTAAAGAGGTTCTAGATCAACTTACTTTTATCAATCGAGCATTTGGCGGAGATTTGCTTTTCAAAAAGACTCAGAACGATCATTTTAGAAACCCTGTCGAAAATACTAGAAAGTCCTACTATGACTGCTGTAGTGAGTTTTACAAGCTGATTGGCCCTGACAACTTAAATCAAAAGTTAATTTTAAAATTGCTCAAGAAATTCTTTGTGACTTTGGATGTAGAGTTGATCCACTCAGAATCAAAAAGGCCCCTTAGTTCGATTCAGTTGCTAGAATTACTAGAAACCAAAATGGGAATTGATAGGTTGTTATCTAGTCAAATTCAGCTAATAGGCAAGGAGCGCATAGAAGCTGATCATAAGATAACTAACTCGACTGCTGAAGAGAGTAATTTTGTGGAAGAATTTGTTGTTTTATGCAACGATTTTGTAAGTGCAGCAAATGCACTTGAGCATGGGATTCGTCAGCTTGAACTCACATAACAAGGCGCTGCTGTCGGACAAATTTTCCGCTGCGCTCCAAATTTGCCGCAGAGCACGGCGTTCAGTTTATTGCACATAAATTTCTAGCCAGTCACCGGGATTATCTGCAGGAAAGAGGCTTTAACCTCAGTCGTTGCAGCAAACACGCTAGTCAGGTTTTCCACAAAATGACCGAATAGATTAACAGCTAGAATGGTGACTATGTCCATTCCGCCAGCACCTCATAAAAGCAGCCTGTCCACCCTGAAAGGGTTATTACCCTTTCTCGCCCCCTATAAAAAAGAATTTCTGTTGGCCGGGATTGCATTGCTGGTTGCCGCTGGCGCTACACTGGCCATTCCTTATGCATTCAGGCAGATGATAGATCTTGGCTTTGGTGCCACCGGTTCAAAAAGTATCCAGCATGTGAATACCTATTTTCTGGCACTGTTCGGTGTAGCATGCATTCTAGCCATCGCAACGGCAGCACGTTTTTACACGGTGTCATGGCTTGGCGAGCGCGTCACCGCCGATATCCGCAATGCGGTTTACCGTCACGTTGTTACCCAAAGTCCGCAATTTTTTGAAACCACGCAAACCGGCGAGGTATTGTCGCGCCTGACGACTGATACCACCCTGATTCAGGCCGTGGTTGGCACCAGCATTTCCATGGCGCTGCGTAATGCGTTGCTATTGGTTGGCGGTCTGGTAATGTTGTTTGTCACCAGCGCCAAGCTTTCATCCATCATTATTGTGCTGCTAGCCGCAGTGGTGTTGCCGATCGTTATCTTTGGCCGCCGTGTGCGTAAGTTGTCCCGTGATTCGCAAGACCGCATCGCAGATGCATCAGCCATGGCAGGTGAAATTCTTAATGCTATGCCCACAGTTCAGGCATTCACCCATGAAACTCAGGAATCAGAGCGTTTCGGCGCATCGGTGGAAAGCGCGTTCAAAACTGCGATACGGCGTATTCGCGCACGTTCAATGCTGACACTGATTGCCATTTTGCTGGTATTTGGAACTATCGTATTTGTGCTGTGGCTAGGGGCGCAAGCGGTCATGCAAGGCAACATGACCGGCGGCGAACTGGGGCAATTTATCCTCTATGCAGCGATTGTGGCTGGCTCTGTGGGTGCGCTGTCGGAAGTTTTGGGTGAAGCGCAACGGGCGGCCGGCGCGACCGAACGACTGATGGAACTGTTGGCAGTGCGTTCGCCGATCCACTCTTCTGTGACGCCGCTGACATTACCCCCGCGCACCCAAAACGGTGCCACGCTGGAATTGCGTGATGTTACGTTCCACTATCCTTCGCGGCCGAAAACGGCTTCACTGGAAAAGGTGTCACTTGCCATCCAGCCTGGCGAAACGGTGGCAGTGGTCGGACCATCTGGTGCAGGAAAGACCACGTTATTCCAACTACTGTTGCGCTTTTATGACCCGCAAAATGGCACGATTACCCTTGATGGCGTAGACATCAGGCAACTGGATCTGCATGCTTTGCGCGCTGCCATCGGAATTGTGCCGCAAGACACGGTCATCTTTTCTGCCAATGCAATGGAAAATATTCGCTATGGCCGCGCTGACGCCGCAGATGCTGAAGTCATCGCCGCCGCAAAAATGGCTGCGGCACACGAATTCATCGAAAAGCTCCCGGAAGGTTACCAATCTTTCCTGGGCGAGCGCGGTGTTCGCCTGTCCGGCGGGCAACGCCAGCGGATTGCTATCGCCCGTGCCATGCTCAAAAATCCTTCTCTGTTGTTGCTGGACGAGGCCACCAGCGCACTGGATGCCGAATCCGAACGCTTGGTACAAAGCGCGCTAGAAGCCGCCATGGTGGGTCGCACGACTCTTATCATTGCACACCGACTGGCAACGGTGCAGCGTGCGGATCGCATTGTTGTGATGGAAAATGGCCAGATTGTGGAAACTGGTACCCATGCCTCTCTGGTCGAATTAGGCGGGATTTATGCAAATTTAGCGGCTTTGCAGTTTCACACATTTAACTAGTTCCCATCCGGAAACATCTTTCTTCCCTCCCCCTTGATGGGGGAGGGCCAGGGAGGGTGGTAACTCCTGGAAATTTAACCCCTCTCCCCAACCCTCTCCCACAAGGGGAGAGGGGTATAGCGTTTCCGGATGAGAACTAACTCATTTTTGTCTGGAAATAGCAATTATGAGGTACTCGAAAATATGGCTAAATTCAGAGATAAAAAACTAGTCATACAAATATCATCAAGCTGTACTAATATGAGTCTATGATATTGGACTTACCCTGTTACCAAAAGACTCGGTATTAAAAGGCTCAAAACTGAACAAAAAAACAGCGTTAATTAAGGGGATGAGATACAAAACCGTCTCTTTCAGTCGTCAAAGAATTTCCCTGCTCGCTCGACTGTGAACAATTCGCAAAATCTTAAAGATGGCGTTCTATTTTTTGAACGACCAGTAAGCATAGGCCCGGTGAGTTTGTTCAGCCCCCAATACTATCAATCACATTGCTAAAACCTATTAGATTAATCGGTCCCGATCATACTCTAGACCGTGCATTCAATTTACCAGAGGAGAAAGTTATGGCTGAAAGCAAATGTCCATTTGTACACAAAGCCGGGAGCGGCACTTCGAACCACGATTGGTGGCCGAATCAGTTGCACCTCGAAATCCTGCACCAGCATACCCCCGAATCAAGCCCGATGGGCGAGGACTTCAACTACGCCGAGGAATTCAAGACCCTCGACCTTGCTGCGGTGAAGCAGGACCTCACCTCCCTGATGACTGACTCGCAAGAGTGGTGGCCTGCGGATTACGGCCACTATGGGCCTTTTTTCATCCGCATGGCGTGGCATAGCGCAGGCACTTACCGCACTGGCGACGGCCGCGGCGGCGCTGGTCATGGCAACCAGCGTTTTGCCCCTCTCAACAGCTGGCCTGATAACGTTAACCTCGATAAGGCGCGGAGGCTGCTATGGCCGATCAAGCAGAAATACGGCAAGAAACTTTCCTGGGCTGACTTGATCATTCTCGCGGGCAACGTCGCCATGGAATCGATGGGCTTCAAAACCTTTGGTTTCGCTGGCGGACGTGAAGACGTCTGGGCACCGGAGATCGACGTCTATTGGGGCAATGAAGAAAAGTGGCTAGACGACAAAGCACGTTATACAGGCGAACGTGATCTCGAAAACCCGCTCGCTGCGGTGCAGATGGGCCTGATTTACGTCAACCCGGAAGGTCCGGGCGGCAACCCTGATCCGGTTGCGTCAGGACGCGACGTGCGCGAGACTTTTGCACGCATGGCAATGAACGACGAAGAGACAGTGGCGCTCACCTGCGGTGGTCATACTTTCGGCAAATGCCACGGCGCCGGTCCGGCCACGAACGTGGGGCCGGAGCCAGAAGCCGCACCCATCGAGCAGATGGGCCTGGGCTGGAAGAGCAGTTTCAAAAGCGGCAATGGCGGTGACACGATCAGTAGCGGGCTGGAAGGCTCGTGGACGCCGACCCCGACCCAATGGGACATGAGCTATCTCGACATGCTGTTCGGCAACGATTGGGTCGTGGAGAAAAGCCCGGCGGGCGCCTGGCAATGGACGCCCAAGCGGGAGACCGACAGCAACCAGGCCCCGGCGGCGGACGATACCTCGAAAAAGATACAGATCATCATGACCGCCGCAGACATGGCCATGCGCATGGACCCAATCTATGAGCCGATCGCACGGCGCTTTCACAAGAACCCGGCAGAGTTTGCAGACGCATATGCCCGTGCCTGGTTCAAGCTGACCCATCGTGACATGGGCCCCCGATCACGCTATCTTGGCCCCGAAGTGCCCAAGGAAGAACTAATCTGGCAAGACCCCATCCCCGCCGTCGATCATCCACTGATCAACGACCAGGACGTCGTCGCCCTCAAGGCTAAGGTTTTAGCGTCCGGGCTGAGTGTTTCGGAACTGGTCTCGACCGCATGGGCCTCGGCTTCGACGTTCCGCGGTTCCGACAAGCGCGGCGGCGCGAACGGTGCGCGCATCCGCCTCGCGCCGCAGAAGGACTGGGAAGCCAACCAGCCGACGCAACTGGCCAGCGTGCTTGGCAAGCTCGAAGCCATCCAGCGTGAGTTCAACGCTGACGGCAAGAAAGTCTCAATGGCCGACCTCATAGTGCTGGCCGGCTGCGCCGGTGTCGAAGCGGCCACAAAGAAAGCGGGCCACGCCGTGACAGTACCGTTCACACCAGGCCGGATGGACGCCACGCTGGAACAGACCGACGTGGACGCCTTCGCCGTACTCGAACCGATCGCCGATGGTTTCCGCAACTACCAGAAGGGCAAGTACTCGGTCTCGGCTGAGGAGCTACTACTCGATAAGGCACAGTTGCTGACCCTCACTGCACCCGAGATGACGGTGCTGGTAGGTGGCATGCGCGCCCTCAATGCCAACTTCGGACAGTCCCAGCATGGTGTCTTCACCAAACAACCGGGAGTACTCACCAACGACTTCTTCGTCAATCTGCTCGACATGGGCACGGAGTGGAAGCCGGTTTCCGATGGTGCGGACGTGTTCGAAGGGCGCGACCGCAAGACGGGCGAAAAAAGATGGACCGGCACGCGCGTCGACCTGGTCTTTGGCGCAAATTCGCAGCTCCGTGCGTTGGCTGAAGCCTATGGCAGTTCAGATGCGCAAGAGAAATTCGTCCGCGACTTTGTAGTGGCATGGGACAAGGTGATGAATCTGGACCGCTTCGACATTGCGTGATCACAATTAAAAAGCCCGGCTATGCCGGGCTTTTTAATACAGCTTTCTATCTACAACAAATGTTTGTCAATAATAATGCTTTGAACACTCTACTTCAATATTCAACTAGTTACAAAACAATATCTTCAATCCCTGTTTGGAAAAGTCTTGAACAAGTTAGGATATTACTGACCTTCTTACCTTAACAAAGATAATAAACTTTTGAACAACGCAAACTAAAAAATGCATTCTGCTAATATCAACATAAAAATAGTTGAATATATTTAATCTCGCCGACATCACCATCTACTTGATGGTGCAACATTAACATTTCTTAAAGCACATCAATGTCAAATATTCATGAGGAGTTGAATAGGTAATTGTGCTGACGAGTTTAGAAATTGCCACATGAAGATTTATTTTTTTTTGTGGTCGGGAACAAATCAGCATGTTCCCGTTTTATATCCCCATGGATATCATACAAAACTTATTTCTGTTCGCCAGCATCCCGTAGCATTTGTGCTATCGAACCTTGTTCGGCACCTTGGTGTGCAGCTACTTGCAAAGGGGTCTGGCCTTTCTTGTCTTTCACGCTATTAAGGTCAATGCTTTGCGCTGCGATAAAGAGTTCCACCGCAAGTTTGTCGTTACGTTGAACAGCCTCAAAGAACTGATCGGCATTTGCATAACCCATGCCAATGGAAGTCAACTCTTTCCTAGCTTGTAACGGACTGAGTTTCTGTGGTGTCTGCGGTTGAGGGGTAACTGTTTCAGGTGCCGCTTGCGCCTTGCCATAATAATTATTCATCATGGCTTTTTGCTGTGTCATTGCTTCGGCAAGCTTAGCTCGGTCTGCTGGGGAAAGATTTGCAGTGAGTGGGGAATTCATCAGAGCCATGGGGTTGTAGGCATTCATGGGAGCCATGTTGTTCATAGCAGATCCCTGTGTTGGCGCTGGCTGTGACAATGGTGCGTTTGTTACAGGAGCAGCTTGTGCTATAGGCTGAACTGGGTCTTCCATGGGAGTGACCTGCTTACCTTCAATTTTGGGATAGAGCTGAATTAATTGAGGGGTTGTACCTTGTTC
This sequence comes from Sulfurirhabdus autotrophica, assembly GCF_004346685.1. Lineage (NCBI taxonomy): Bacteria > Pseudomonadati > Pseudomonadota > Betaproteobacteria > Nitrosomonadales > Sulfuricellaceae > Sulfurirhabdus > Sulfurirhabdus autotrophica. Next base: position 6,097 of record NZ_SMCO01000025.1, on the reverse strand, counting down.
CTTGAGGTTTTCTTCGATACGTTCAAGAGTTTTGGCAATGAACTTACTTGAATCACCAACCCCTACTGCACGTGCCAGCATGGCGCCCAGAATATTGGTATTGGCACCGCCACTCATCTGGCCATATGCCGCATAGTAGTTAAGCCTGTAGCCGTCCTTATAAGGGAAGAGGCATGCAACGGATTTCGTTTTTTCACCACTACTGGCAAAGCTATTATCACTCGCCGTTATTTGAAAAATTTCCCCATCACATTGTGGTACTTGGGCATTCATTCTTGGATTTTTTGTAAAGGACATTTTTGCTGCTACTACTGGGAGTGTGGCAGGGGGAATACTATGGCCAACCTGTGCATTTTGCGCGTAGGTTCGAATAGCGTTCAGTACAGCTTTTTCAATGACTGCTGGATCTAAGCTTTCTGGCTTGATATCGTAAACCGCATAGGTGGTTTTGTAGCTCGTAGTTTCAGCAGTCAGGTCAGTAATATCAGCCTGGGCTGGAAGAGCACTGGCTAGCCATGTGAGAGTGACTAGGGTAAATTTATTCATTTTTTTAATGCCTTTTATGTTGCTTGCAGTGTTTTTCTTTTGTCGTATAACGTATTCTGCAAATTGGGTTTTCGGTAACGCTGGCTAGTGCAAACTAGCGCAAGCATTGTGATCAGGTAGGGGTAAACAATGAGACTTGAGAGAATAGCGAGCGACCTATTCTTAGGCAGCAGTCTGTACCTTTCTATGGTAGACCCGCAGCCTTAGAGTTTCCGCTCTTTAGACCCGTAACTTTGCGTGCCCGTCTTTCGCCCGGGTTTACCTTTAACAGATTTGGCGAATATACCTTAATTTACTGAAATATGTAAATGATTGAACGTGGCTGAAAGGTATCATAGGTAAGGAATAACGCAAAAATACAATAAAGAGAATCAGCACATGGGGAAAATTTAATATCCCCATGCATACCATTAACATCCACAAAGCCCCGACGCATTTATCGCGGCTGATTGAACAGGCTTCCAAGGGTGAGCATTCATCATTGAAAAATCGGGTAAACCGCTAGTCAAGGTCATGCCATTGAGCTCTCCGGAATCAGGGCAGGTGAATCGACTAGGTTTTATTGTCGGACAGAATACCGTTCCCGATGGCTTTGGCCAAATAGGTGATGCTAAATCGAACGAATCTTTGGTAGTGACACATGAAGCTGTTGTTAGACACGCATCTTTTGCTGTGGACGGCCGCGGAGCCAACCGCCTATCTATGTAAGCTTGAACCTTGATTGAATAACTAGGAAATTAACTTTTTTCAGTACGACGACCCAGTGGGAGATTGTAATCAAACAAGGGATAAGTTTCGGGGATTTTCAGGTAGTTGCATAACTGCTATGTCGAGGATTGCTTGATAACGGCTATAACTAACTCCCAATTGGTAGTGAACAAGCTATCGCTGTAAGCAGTTTGCCATCAGTCACGTCCATCATCAATCAAAGCTTTTGTATCAACCCCGAAAATTGAAGCGTGTGAATCCATAAACCGATGCATTTTTGCAACTGCTTCGGCAACATTTTTATTTTTTGACCCGATCAAGGGAATCAACTCTGCTACTGGCTTACCTCTGAGGATAATCGTATAGCGATTGCCAAGTTGTACTCCGCGCAAGAGTTCCGGTAATTTCATCTTTGCTTCGTAGGATCCAACTCTAATATTCACGGCCTTTTTCCTATCTGGTAAGCATAACGTGTTACCCATTCTAGACCAAATCTGCCAGCCAATTGAATCATCTTATAAGTACAAGAAAAAATGAAAATCATCAGAATTGTTCTTCATTACCAGTATCATTGAAAAACTCTTGTTGGCCACAAGCCGCACCCATAGTAATCAGTCAAAAAAGTGAGGCACGCCAAGTAATGGGCCGCTTCCCCACAAATGCAGCGCCGCGCAAATCCTGATCAGGTCTTCACTGGGTGGCTCACCTTCGCCACGGTTCAACAATTTGTAAAGTGAGCCACTTTTTGTATATACAAGACCGCGCCCAAAATCGACGGAAATAACTTGTGAGGTAATCCATGGGCATTTTTCTTGTTCACTTTTTCCCAACAGTAGCACCTGTGACAAATTCAACGTCTTCACACAAAGTGATATCAGCCGCCAATCATTGATGGCATCTTTCACCATATCCTGGCCTTGAATATTTTTTTCAATGGCGCTAATTTCCGCATCTGTGGCCAGTCTCAATTCCGCCATCTCTCGGTTCTGACGAATAATGTTGTCTAGAGATTTTGGTATCAGATCGTTAAGTTTCTCAGCCAATTGATCTTCTTTCATTTGCTTCACTCCCGATTTGGGTTTCAGAATGAGCGTTTTCTGGAAATTTGATTGCATTTACGAAAAGTTGATATGTCACGATATTATTTATCATCTTATTTATAATAACAATAAAAATATATTAATATTTGTAATTTTTTATAATATTTAAAATAACTATCTTCATCATTTTGAATATTATGAATAAAGATTAATATATATTTACTTTTATTTATTAATGCTATTTTGTAACACTATGTTTATATGTTATAAATATTTTAATAACATATAAACATAGTGATATATAAATTGATATTTATTATGTTAGCTATACTATTCGTTATTAACTGTAGTTTATTACAATATGTAAGATATTTTTCATCTAGTTAACAAATGTTTTATTGAAAATAAACAGCAAAAATATTGCTGATATCCTCTTCTGCTGTGATAAGCTCCAGTTCATGATCCAAAAATTAACTGTACATTAATAGCTAACCCTATGAAAATGATCTCAACCTTACGCTTTTTGGCTACCAGCCTGCTACTCACTGCCATGCCTGTCAAAGCCGACAATATCGGATGCGTTACCACTGCGTGGAAGCTCATTGGGGCCAACCACAAAGTTTGCGTTGAAGCATTCAATGATCCCAAAATACCAGGCGTTACCTGTCACGTCAGTCAAGCCAAGACAGGTGGCGTATCCGGCTCACTCGGCCTCGCTCAGGATCCCTCGCAATTCTCGCTTGCTTGTCGCCAGACAGGACCAATCACCTTGCCGGCAAAGATGCCTAAGGAAGAAACCGTTTTTACAGAAGATACATCCATCCTTTTTAAGGAAACCCGCATCGTGCGCATGTGGGATCAAGCAAATAGAACCCTTGTCTACCTGGCGATCAGCCGCAAACTGATCGAAGGTGCGCCGGCAAACAGCATATCCACCGTCCCTATCATGCCTTGGGGCGAAAGGCCGTAGCCATGGCTTAGGCAGCCACGACACCATTGATAACTAGCATTAAACTGTGTAGGGTTTCTACATCATGAATCTGATGAAGATACAACAATCGTTATGATGAAGGAGATGAAAATGCGTAGTGAAGGAACCGGAGCTGCCTGACCGAAACAACATTTGGAAGTATTCAAATACACTTCCAAACCTTTTTATTCCTGTCTTAATCCCATTGTTTATTTAGCCTTGCTTTCCTGCTGCTATAGGTGATATAGCAAACATTCTCATACTTCAACCCTACCCTCAACGCATGGCTGCACTCCCGGATTTAGGTGCCAAACTACAGGCTATCGAAATTATTCCTATAGCAACCACTTAATCGCTTGAGTGGCTAAGTGTGCAAGCTAAAGAAGTTCTATTTGGCTGATCAATACATTTCTTCTCTGATTGACAATTACCCACCTGCAAACAATAATGTCATAAAATTAATAAACAATAACGTCATAGGCAGAAACCAATTAGCTGCGCATTGGGTGCCCTCCCAAACTAATACAAGAGCAACTGATTATTTCAATATCAGTTGCAGTGGTGCAGCTCAGTAGAGTGCAATCATTATTATTTTGTGTATGTTTTTTGTACTTCTGGCACGGCGATTTCATAGTTAAAGGGTGGGTATTAGCCTGTCGAAATAAAGAATTACTTTCAAGCACTGCAAATTATGCTGAGGTATTACAAGTGATAAAGAAAGAATCAAAAATGGCTTTAATTCGTGTAGGTTTGTTCGCTAAGTGTGGGACTTACTGGCTAGTATCTCATTCTCGGGAGCTGCCTTTAAAATGATATTTCTACGTAGGCGGAAGGCGACGTATCAATTTCCAATATACTCAATAATCGCAGTGCTTTTTAGCTTCTTGGGAATGGTAAATGAAGGTTTATCACAATCTCTCCCCTTATATACATCAACCATATTTAATGGTGTATGGAATAATTATGCTGGTTATAGCCCCCCTGGCTCATGGCCACCATATATTCTTAATAACATTAACGATTTTCCGGCAATCTGCTTGCAGTATCAGAACAATACATATCTTGGAAGAGCTTGCACATATTGGCCAGTTGAGCCACCAAAGTATATCGAATACAACACTTGGTTAACGACTTGTCCTGTCGATTGGTATTGCGATGGCAGGAAAACTTCCTTATTGTCATACCGCACGAATAAAACCTGCCCCTCTAACTACCAAGTTAACTTCCAAGCAAATGGCAACTGGGACAGTACAAGCCCAACTGCTTGCATATTAACTGACCTAAAAAAAATGCAGGACAAATTGCTTGGGGCAAACCACTGCACATCGTGCCCATGTGACTCCTCACCCAGCACTCCCAATCCTATTTACCTTGGCACTGCCAACAAATTTTTACAAGAAATCGACTATATCGGAACAGGTCCATTCCCGCTTCAACTCACACGTGCCTACAACAGCCAGCAAGAAGGTGGCGGAGGATGGCGCTGGAGCTACGGCGGTCGTATCGACAGCACAGGTATAGTTTATCGTCCTGACGGTAAAGTCATAACCTTCACCCTGACCAACGGCACTTGGTTAGCGGACAAAGATATCACCGACACCCTGGTTCAATTAGCAAATGCCTCCGGTTGGAAATACACCACCGGTGAAGGTGTCGTTGAAACCTACAACGCCAACGGTGCACGCACCTCATTTACCAATCGAGCCGGGCTGACCCAGACCTATACTTACAGTACGGGCAGCGACGGCAATGTTATCCTCGATGCCAACGGAAACCTGACGACTACTGCCTTACCTGCGGGCTATCCTATTCGCATCACTGACGCTGCTGGCCGCGCGATCAATATTGCTTGGGGTTACGATTCAACCAACACCATAATTCGTCTCACGAAGCTAACCGATCCCGCGAACGGCATCTACCTCTGGGGCTACGACACCATTAATTTGACCAGTATCACCTACCCAGACGGCAGTATTCGCCAATACAGCTACAACGAACAAACCCTGACAGGCAACGCCAATCTCCCACATGCGCTAACTGGTATCACCGAAAAAGCCAACAGTGCCGACCCTGGCACCCGCTTTGCCAGCTACTGGTATGATAGCCAAGGCAGGGCATACAAGGAAGAGCACGCTCCAAGCCTGAATCAAGGCATCGACAACTACCAGCTCACCTACAATACCGACCCAGCCACCGGCAATCCCACCAGCACTGTCGTCACCGACCCGCTTAAAACTGCCTACACCTATAACTTCACCACTGTATTAGGTGTCGCTAAAAGCACCGGCACCGACCAACTTGGCGGCTCCGGCTGTAGTGCTGCCTCCAGTGCCCTAACCTACGACGCCAACGGCAACGTATCCAGCCGCACCGATTTCAATCAACATAAAACTTGCTACGCTTACGACACTCTGGGCCGCAATCTGGAAACCGCCCGCGTCGAAGGCTTGGCAAGTACCGCTGACTGCGCCACTGCCCTGACGGCTACTTCCTATAGTGGAGAGATCCGCAAGACCTCGACTTCCTGGCACACCACCTGGCGCCTGGCCACCAAGATCACCGAACCCGGCCGCGAAACCAGCATCACTTACGATCCCGCCAGCGGCAACGTCCTCACCCAGGAAATCAAAGACACCGCCAGCAGCAAGACCCGCACCTGGACCTACAGCTACACCACCAGTGCCGACAACACCCTGGTCAACCTGCTCAAGAGCGTCGATGGCCCACGTACTGATGTGAACGACATCACCCGCTACACCTACTACACGGCTGATGACACGACCACCACCCCACCCAAATACCGCAGAGGTGACCTCAACACCCTCAGCAACGC